>NZ_JBBMFC010000002.1:0-194737 GCF_040096225.1 Hominiventricola aquisgranensis
TTATGTACATAGTAAAGGCTGGTACATCCTGCGACCGAAGAATGCAGCTCTGGCCGCAAAGATGGCTGAGCGGATGATTGCCGCCTGCAACAACAAAAATATCGGCTATGACCAGGGTAATCGCCTGGGAGTCATTATTTATAGTATCAATACCAAGACAAAGACCGAGTGCGATTGCAGCAGTCTGACCAGACAGGTTGTTAAAGAGGCATCTGGTAAGGATCCGGGTAATTTTACCACGGCAAATGCAACAGCAGTTCTGGGAGCAACTGGGCTGTTTATGTCTAAAATCGCGTATGTGTCTCAGGCAAAGACCCCGATTTACAACGGCGACATCTTGGTGACAAAGACCAAAGGGCATATTGTAGTAGTGGTGTCTGGACACCCTCGGAGTCAGACACAGAACAGCGGATCAGGAAGCAATGTAGCGAAAGGAGAATATAACATGCAGACAATCAGAAAAGGTAGCAAAGGAAAAGCAGTGAAGATCTGGCAGGTAATACTGGGACACACCGGAAGCAAGATTGACGGAATCTTTGGATCTGGCACTGAGGCAGATACAAGGACTTGGCAGAAAGCACATGGCCTGACTGCTGATGGAATTGTTGGAGCGAAGAGCTGGAAAGTTGGTCTGGAATCAGCATAAAAATATCATCTCCATCCTCCGTGAGCCTACGAATTAGCCCATCTTGAAATGATTTGTGCCATTGTTTATCAGCTGACCAAGAATATGACCATAGAAGAATTAAAGGCATCTGGTTTTGATAAATATTATGTGGATCATACAGCAGCACTATGGCCACAGGCAGCGGGTGGAATTCCCTTCAATGCCTGCGAGTTCCAGTCCAAGGGAGATGTGATCACAGATCTTCATGAGGATCTCGCAGCAGAACAGAAAGCAAGAACCACATATGACAACCTGCTTCGGTTGGTCAAAGACCCGGAAGTGGCAGATCCCTTACGTTTTCTGAGGGAGAGAGAACTTGTTCATTATCAGAGATTTGGAGAATGTTTAAGAATCACACAGGAACATCTGGATGCGAAGAACTTCTATATTATGAATCCTGAATTTGATACAGGAATCCAGGGGAATTGTAAGAATTAAATTGTGCAGGCCTGGATATACGTTGTTGTGACTACAAGCAGTAGAGTAACATTTTATGATTAAGATCAGTACAGGATGCAACACGAAATGCAACATGAAAATAAAAAACCCCGAGATTTCGGGGTTTTTTGTATGCAGGAGATGGGACTTGAACCCACACGAAGTCACCCTCGTCAGATTTTGAGTCTGATGCGTCTGCCATTCCGCCACTCCTGCGCATCTAACTCTGATATTCTATCACAGGTTCCTTCAAAGTTCAAGTGTTTATTTCCAACTAAGCATTATTTTTTAGTTATTTTTCAGCAATCAGTTTATTCAAGGTTTCGCCGATCTCAAAGCAATCAAAGGTTGCGAAGTAGTCATGCAGGGTCTCAGCTCTGCGGATCAGCTGTACACTGCCGTCTTCTTTTAACAGAAGTTCAGCAGAGCGTAATTTACCGTTGTAGTTATATCCCATGGAATGTCCGTGAGCACCAGCATCATGGATGAAGAGGTAATCGCCCTTGTCGATCTTCGGGAGTTTGCGGTCAACAGCGAATTTATCACAGTTCTCACAGAGGGATCCGGTTACATCATAAGTATGATCGCAAGGCTCATTTTCTTTGCCAAGGACGGTAATGTGATGATAAGCACCGTAGATCGCCGGACGCATCAGGTTAGCTGCGCAGGCATCTACACCGATATACTCCTTGTAAGTATGTTTTTCATGGATGGCTTTGGTGATCAGTCCGTCATATGGACCAGTCATAAAACGACCAAGCTCGGTACACAGGGATACGTCCCCCATTCCAGCCGGAACGAGAACCTCGTCATATACTTTGTGAACTCCTTCACCGATAACCATAATATCATTCGGCTCCTGATCCGGGGTATACGGAATACCGATTCCGCCGGACAGGTTGATGAAGGTAATGTGTGCACCGGTTTTCTCTTTTAATCTGACAGCCAGTTCAAAGAGAACCTTTGCAAGCATTGGATAGTATTCGTTCGTTACAGTATTGCTGGCAAGAAATGCATGGATACCGAAGTTCTCCACACCTTTGGACTTCATGATACGAAATGCCTCGATAATCTGTTCTTCGGTCATACCGTATTTAGAATCACCAGGATTGTCCATGATTCCGTTGCTCATTTTAAAATATCCGCCTGGATTGAAACGGCAGCTCATGGTCTTAGGAAGATATCCTACGGATTTTTCCACGGCTTCAATATGAGTAATATCATCCAGGTTAATGATTCCTCCAAGTTTTTCACACAGCGCGAATTCATTCAGCGGTGTGTCATTGGAAGAAAACATAATGTCATGTCCAGTAATCCCAACAGCCTCGGACAGAAGCAGCTCTGCTTCTGAAGAACAATCACTTCCACAACCGTATTCTTTCAAAATGCTCATCAGAAATGGGTTTGGAGTTGCTTTGACGGCAAAATATTCTTTATATCCCGGATTCCAGGAAAATGCCTCATACAGACGCTTGGCATTTTCACGGAGACCTTTTTCATCATACAGATGGAAAGGAGTCGGGTAGGTTTTGACGATTTCTTCAATCTGTTCTTTGGTTACAAAAGGTACTTTTTTCATATGTGTTTGCTCCTCGTAAATGCGTGGTAAATGATTTTGACAAAATTTATTTGATTAACTTATGGGGGATTGTTAGGATTCTGTCAAGTAACAGAAAAGGGAGCCTACATTGTTTGTAGACCCCCTCCTTGGAGTGAAGCTACGATCGGCAGCCTCTTGAAATCGGGGTAACAGGATTCGAACCTGCGACCTCACGGCCCCCAGCCGTGCGCTCTAGCCAAACTGAGCCATACCCCGATAACGCAACTAATTATATTATAGATATGTGGAAAAAGCAAGTACAAAATTTCCCATAATACAAAACGCCTGGTTGCATTGCATTCCACGTTTGGGTATAATAAGCACATATGAGGACAGGAGCGATCGTTATGAACTGTAAACAGGTACAGCGGCAGTTGGTATCCTATATCAACGGTGAGCTGGAGGAAAAAGAAGAGGAAGAATTCGTAAAGCATATTCGGCATTGCCCGGAGTGTTATGAAGAACTGGAAGTCTATTCCACTGTTTTTGCCGGTATTCGGCAGTTGGACGGCGCAGAAGAAGAGATTGATTACCGCACATTGGTGGAGGATTATCTGGAAACGTCAGAGGAAGATGCGAAAGACGAACATTTTCTGTCTACCTATGTATTTTTGCTGCGCATTGTGGTTACGGTGTTGTTGTTCTACATGATCGTGAGGTGCTTTTTAGGATGAGTGAAAAAATAGTTTTAATTGATGGTCATAGTATTATTAACCGTGCTTTTTATGGAGTGCCGGATCTGACCAATTCTGATGGACTCCATACCAATGCAATCTATGGATTTTTGAATATTATGTTTCGGATCCTGGATGAGGAGAAGCCGGATTATCTGGCAGTTGCATTTGATCTGAAGGCTCCAACCTTCCGCCATCAGATGTATGATGCTTATAAAGGAACGAGAAAACCCATGCCGGAAGAATTGCGGGAGCAGGTTCCGGTATTAAAGGAAGTTCTGCAGGCTATGGGTATTCCGCTTTTGATGAAAGAAGGATTTGAGGCTGATGATCTCCTTGGAACGGCGGCGAGAGTCAGTGAGGAAAAAGGAATCAACGCTGTTATTGTATCTGGTGACAGGGATCTGTTGCAGCTGGCAACGGACAATGTGCTGATCCGGATGCCAAAGACCAAAAGAGGAACCACAGAGATTGAAAATTATTATGCGGCTGACGTGAAGGAAGCTTATCAGGTGAATCCGCCTCAGATCATTGAACTGAAGGCATTGATGGGTGATGCTTCTGATAATATTCCGGGTGTGCCGGGAATCGGTGAAAAAACGGCAACTAATCTGATCGTAGCATATGGTTCTATTGAAAATGCTTATGCACATGTGGAAGAGATCAAGCCAAATCGTGCAAAAGAAGCTCTTCGTAACCATTATGACATGGCTAAGATGAGTAAAAAGCTTGCAACCATCTGTGTGCAGGCTCCATTAGAACTGTCATGGGAAAATGCAAAGCTTACCAATCTTTATACGCCAGAAGTGTATGAGTGGTTCAAGAAGCTGAATTTTAAAAAGCTTCTGTCCAGATTTGATTTGACAGGAACGGAACTTCCTTCAGTGCCGGAAGTGAAGCGGGTAACAGAGCTGGGCGAGGCGGAAAGCATTTTTGCAAAGGCAGCAGACCAGGATCGCCTGGCGTTTGAAATCTGTCAGTCCAAGGATGAATTTGGCATCTCTCTGGCACTGTCCGAACAGGAAGTTTATTATTTGGCAGCAGAAGGATTTCTGACCGAGGAATACCTGACAGATCATATGACACAAGTGGTGGAACAGGTGCCTTTGTGTGCGGCTTCGGACGTGAAAAAACTGTTGAAAATGGTTCATCCGGTACACAGAGAGCATTTCTTCGATATTGAAATTGCAGCATATCTGATCAATCCGCTGATCAGCAGCTACGCACATGAGGATATGGGAACACCTCATGCGGCATTGACCACGTTGAAAAAACTGCCGGAATTATTGAATAAGCTTGATGAAATGGAAATGCGCTCTTTGTTTGATGAGGTTGAGATGCCATTGGTATTTACCTTGTTTGATATGGAGCAGGAAGGGATGCGAGTCAATGCAGAAGAACTGAAAGCATACGGCGAAGCACTGGTGGACAAGATCAGTGCATTGGAAAAGAGCATTCATGAGGCAGCGGGAGAAGAATTCAATATCAATTCCCCAAAGCAGCTTGGTGTGATCCTGTTTGAAAAGCTGGGCATGAAGGGTGGTAAGAAGACCAAGACCGGTTATTCTACTTCTGCGGAAGTGCTTGATAAACTGGCGCCGGAACATCCGATAGTTCGGGATATTCTGGAATACCGACAGCTTACCAAATTAAAATCCACCTATGCAGATGGCCTGGCAGGATGCATTGCGGCAGATGGTCGGATTCATAGTAGTTTCAATCAGACGATTACGGCAACTGGTCGGATCAGCAGTACAGAGCCGAATCTTCAGAATATTCCGGTTCGTATGGAACTGGGACGCCTGATCCGAAAGGTATTTATTCCATCGGATGGTTATGTATTTGTGGATGCAGATTATTCTCAGATCGAACTGCGTGTGCTGGCACATATGTCAGGTGATGAAAAACTGATCGAAGCTTATAGACAGGCAGAGGATATTCACCGGATTACAGCTTCGCAGGTATTTCATGTGCCCTTTGATGAAGTAACACCACTTCAGAGAAGAAATGCAAAAGCAGTAAATTTTGGAATTGTTTATGGCATCAGTTCCTTTGGCCTGTCGCAGGATCTGAGCATTTCTACGAAGGAAGCAAAGGAATATATTGACCGGTATTTTGAAACTTATCCTGGAATCAAGGTATTTCTTGATAAGCTGGTACAGGATGCAAAAGAGCAGGGATATGTGACTACCATGTTCGGAAGACGCAGACCGGTGCCGGAACTGAAATCTTCTAATTTTATGCAGCGTTCCTTTGGTGAACGTGTAGCTATGAACTCTCCGATCCAGGGTACGGCTGCAGATATTATCAAGATTGCCATGAACCGGGTTCATGACCGTCTGCTAAGAGAAGGGCTGGAGTCCCGCTTGATCCTTCAGGTACACGATGAACTTTTAATAGAAGCAAAATTGTCGGAAGCAGATCAGGTGGAGCAGATCTTGCGGGAAGAGATGCAGCAGGCGGCAGATCTTCAGGTTCCGTTGGAAATCGACCTGCATAGAGGAAATAACTGGTATGAGGCGAAATAAATGAAGATCATTGGAGTGACCGGAGGCGTAGGAGCAGGGAAAAGCACGGTGCTTGATTATTTGAAGGAAACCTATCATGCCCACCTGATCCTGGCTGATCTGGTGGGACATGAAGTCATGGAGCCGGGGCTTCCGGCTTACGATGCGATTATAGAAACCTTTGGCAGAGAGATCCTGAGTGAGGATCAGACCATTGACCGAAAGAAGCTTGGAGATATTGTATTTCATAAGGAAGAGATGCGCCAGAAGCTTAACGCCATCGTTCATCCGGCTGTAAAACAGGAGATTCTCAGGAGGATTGAACAGGCAAAGTTGGAGAATGTGTCATATACAGTGGTAGAAGCCGCATTATTTCTGGAAGAAAATTATGATGCATTTTGTAATGAAACATGGTATATTTATACGAGCGAAGATAACCGGAGGCTTCGATTGAAAGAGAGCCGTGGTTATAGCGATGAGAAGATCGACCGGATGTTTGCAGCGCAGAAAAGTCATGAAGAATTTCTGGAACGTTGTCAGTTTGTGATTGATAACAATGGCAGCGCCGAGGAGACGCACCGGCAGATCGACAGAAGGATGAGACATACATGAGATTATGCAGTATTGCCAGTGGAAGCAGTGGAAACTGCATCTATACAGGTACCGATGACACCCATTTACTGATAGATGCGGGAGTCAGCGCAAAGAAGATAGAGGCAGGACTGAAGGACTTGGAGCTGGAAGGCCATGATATCCAGGGACTTCTGATCACCCATGAGCATTCAGATCATATCAAAGGTGTGGGAGTGCTTGCCAGAAGATATGGATTTCCCATCTATGCCACACAGGGAACGATTGATCAGATGAAGGGCATGAGCAGCCTGGGAGCAATTGATGAAGGGCTGTATCATACAATCAGACCGGATGAGACATTTTCCATAGGAGATGTGGAGGTAGAACCCTTCCATATTTCTCACGATGCGGCGGATCCGGTGGCATACCGGTTTGAGAGCAACGGAAAAAGTGCCGCAGTTGCCACAGACATGGGAATCTATAATGATTACATAGTAGAGCATCTAAAAGGACTGGACGTAGTATTGCTGGAGGCAAATCACGATATCCAGATGCTTCAGGTGGGACCCTATCCTTACCCGTTGAAGCAGCGGATCCTTGGAGAGCGGGGACATCTGTCCAATGAGAGTGCGGGACAGCTTTTATGCAGAATCCTGCACGACAATATGAAAAAGATATACCTTGGCCACCTGAGCAAAGAGAATAATTATGCACAGCTGGCTTATGAAACGGTGAAGCTGGAGATTCAGCTGGATCCGGTGGAATACATGCCTCAGGATTTTGATATTCAGGTAGCAGAGAGGGATTGTATATCCGGTATATGCAACTTTTAAGACGGAGGAGAAACCTATGAAAAACAAATTTGTCATTACAGTAGTAGGCCGCGATACAGTAGGTATTATCGCAAAAGTCTGCACCTATCTGGCTGATCACCAGGTAAATATCCTGGATATTTCCCAGACGATTGTAGATGGGTATTTTAACATGATGATGATCGTCGATGCAGCAAATGCAGGCGACGTAACTGAGATGTCCGGAGATCTGGCTGCGCTTGGACAGGAGATCGGTGTGGTGATCCGGTGCCAGCATGAAGATATCTTCAATATGATGCATAGAATTTAGGAGGCGGAAAGCATGATAAATATTAATGAAGTGCTGGAAACCAATAAGATGATCGAGGAAGAGAATCTGGACGTGAGAACCATCACACTGGGTATCAGTCTGATGGATTGTATTGATACAGATCTGGAGACTCTGAAGAAAAATATTTACAATAAGATCACAACGGTAGCAAAAGATCTGGTGAAGACCGGTAAAGAGATCGAGGCACAGTATGGGATTCCCATTGTAAATAAGCGAATCTCTGTGACTCCGATCGCATTGATCGGCGGATCTGCCTGCAAGACTCCGGATGATTATGTGGAGATTGCAAAGGTATTGGATCAGGCAGCGAAGGAAGTGGGTGTGAACTTCCTTGGAGGATTTTCTGCACTGGTATCAAAAGGAATCACGAAGAGTGACGATCTTCTGATGCATGCGATCCCGAAGGCATTGGCAGAGACGGAGAGAGTCTGCAGTTCTATTAATGTGGGTTCCACTAAGACGGGTATCGACATGGACGCAGTTAAATTGATGGGTGAGATCATCAAAGAGACTGCAGAACTTACGAAAGAAAATGATTCTCTTGGCTGTGCAAAGCTGGTTGTCTTCTGCAATGCGCCGGATGACAATCCATTTATGGCAGGTGCATTCCACGGAGTTACTGAAGGGGATGCAGTAATAAACGTAGGTGTCAGCGGACCGGGTGTTGTGAAGACTGCACTGAGCAAAGTCCGTGGGGAGAATTTTGAAGTTCTTTGCGAGACCATCAAGAAGACAGCTTTTAAGATCACCCGTGTAGGTCAGCTGGTTGCACAGGAAGCATCCAGAAGAATGGGAATTCCATTTGGAATTATTGACCTTTCTCTTGCACCGACTCCGGCTATTGGAGACAGTGTGGCCGAAATCCTGCAGGAGATTGGACTGGAGCGCGCAGGTGCACCGGGAACTACCGCAGCCCTTGCATTACTCAATGACCAGGTGAAAAAGGGCGGTGTTATGGCATCTTCCTATGTAGGTGGTTTGAGTGGCGCATTTATTCCGGTCAGCGAAGATCAGGGTATGATCGACGCAGTTCAGGAGGGAGCACTGACAATTGAAAAACTGGAAGCAATGACTTGTGTTTGCTCCGTAGGACTGGATATGATTGCAATTCCGGGAGATACTCCGGCAACCACAATTTCCGGTGTGATCGCGGATGAGATGGCCATCGGTATGGTGAATCAGAAGACCACAGCTGTTCGTCTGATCCCGGTGATTGGAAAAGGTGTAGGTGAGATGGTAGAGTTTGGTGGACTTCTCGGATATGCACCGGTTATGCCGGTAAACAAATTTGCATGTGATGCATTTGTAAATCGTGGCGGAAGAATTCCAGCACCGATCCATAGCTTTAAGAATTAAAGTACATAAAAGTGCACAAAAAATTGAGGCTGATGCTTGACAGTATGCACAGAATGATATAAAATAAAAATGTGCAAAGAATGCTGTGTCAAGTGCGTATCGACAAGTTTGATACGAAAAGGGAATCAGGTGTAAGTCCTGAGCGATCCGGTCACTGTGTTCGGAGAGTCTGTTTTCAATATCCCATTGCATAACCCAATCATGATACATGTGAGAAGGGGAGGACAGACGTTTGTATCCGTAAGTCAGGAAACCTGCTTGGCATATGAGATGAGCTTCCGAGCAAAGCTTAACATCCGACAGCCGGGAACGAATGGCGCGTGCCCGACTTGAAACGTCGACTTGTGGGTTAAGGCGGCATTTTTGATGAGAATCTCTAAGCAGTGATGCACAAACATATATTGTCGGATGATCATGCATAGCCTCCATAAAACATTTGCATGAGAATGGCGCATCTGACAGCTTCATGTAAAACCCCTCCGGGCGCAGGTTCCCTGAACACCCTGCCTCCCGGAGGGGTTTTACGTTTCATCCTCATCCACCATCCGGTATCCAACTCCGATTTCTGTAAAGATATACATCGGCTCTGAAGGATTAGGTTCCAGCTTTCGTCGGATATTTGCCATATGTACACGGAGACTGGTGGTATCATTCTCGGAATAGGGTCCCCACACATGGGCAATGAGCCGATCATAAGTGAGCACCTGTCCGCAGTTTTGAGCCAGCAGAGAGACAATCTTGAACTCATTCTGGGTCAGGTGAATCTCAGCACCGTCCCGGGTGATGAGCCGCTTCTGAAAATCAATGACAAGTCCATGACTCCGATAAGGATGGTTAGTTTGTCCAGTATCAGTCTTCAGACGGTTTACATGGCGAAGTGCAGTACGGATCCTGGCCAACAGTTCTGAATTGCCGAAGGGTTTGGTAATATAATCATCGGCACCGGAATCCAGCGCCAGCACTTTATCATCCTCCTGAACCCGGGCAGAGATTACAAGAATCGGTGTATTAGACCACTCGCGGATCTTACGGATAATCTCCATACCGTCCATATCAGGGAGGCCGAGATCCAACAGGATCAGATCAGGAGAAGCGGAAGCTGCCTGACTGAGCCCGTCCCGCCCGGTCAGGGACGAGATGACCTGATAGTGCTGGGAATTCAGCACAGATGTAATAAAGTTCTGAATATTTTTCTCATCTTCGATGACCAGAATCCGAATGTTCTGACTCATGTGAAATCGCCTCCTTTGGTAAATTGAAGAAAAATTCTGCACCATCCGCATGATTTATGGCATGGATCTCGCCATTGTGGGCGGTGATGATTGCTTTACAGATAGACAGTCCGATGCCCATGCCGCGTTTGGTGTCTGCGGCGGAGGATGGAGCAGAAGGTGCAGCATCGAAGATACTTTTCAGCCGGTCCGGTGCAATTCCATTTCCATGATCCCGGATATGAACCTGGATCTGGGCGTCGTCTCCGGTGAGATAACACTGAACAGGCTGTTCACTTCTGGCATGGAAATAAGCATTTTCCAGAAGATTGATGATGACCTGCTTGATCAGCAGTGGATCCATGGGAACCACATAGAAATCACCGGGTACAGAGACCTGGATCTGATAATCCGGATAGCGTTTGCGGATGGTGGAGACTGCATCGAAAAGCACTTCTTCAGCGACTTCCGGCGTCTCTTTTAACGTGTTGGAAATACCATCTGTGATCCTTGTAACAGACAAAAGATTTTCAACCATATGAAGCAGCCAGTTGGCATCCTCGTAGATGTGGGAGACCAGATCCCGCTTTTCCGGAGAAGAGAGGGTGGTTTCATTTTCCAGATAAGAGGAACTGGCTCCGATCATACTGGTCAGCGGTGTGCGCAGATCGTGGGACACAGCCCGCAGCAGATTGGCGCGGAGCTTTTCCTTTTCTGCTTCTGCCAGCAGCTTTTCTGTCTCATTGATCTTCTGAGCCTGATCCTTCATGCGGAAGACGGTAGCACTGCTTAGGATAGAGATAAAATACATAACAGCAAATGTAAATGGATAACCTGCTGTGGAAAAACTGAACTGTCCAAATGGATAGGTAAACATATAATTAATGAAAAAGACACTGATAATTCCAGAGATGATGCCATAGCGGTATTTATCTGTGTGGTAAGAGATCATAATGATGGTCAAAATATAGATCAGCGCGATGTTGGCTGAGCCAGTGGGAGTGATCTGGTGAAAAAACAGCGACAGTGCCGTGGCGAAGGTCATGGCACCGATGGTAAACAACAGGCTGAAATGCGCATGAAAGGTATGTGCCTGAGAGATCGCATCCACAAACCGGGTAAATCGATTCCATATAAAATTTTTCAAAGTCGTTCCTCCTGTGGTCATACGACCAGCATTTTTCTGCGAAATTCATTCTGGTAGGGAGTCTGCTGCAAGATAGAGCGGACAGACTCATATAATTGGTCGGGATAGAGGCTGGTTCTATCCAAAGGGCTTCTGGTCAGAGAAGTAACAACAGGCAGTGTGCCTTGTTCTGACAGGGCTGTCAGTACTGCACGGGAGTCCTTTCGGAATCCAAGAACGCGGAACATGCAGGCAGGCTGCGGTGCTTGTATATCCAGTAGAATATGGAGCAGTGCCCGGCTGATAGCAGTTCTGGTCTGATTGCGGGTTTTCATAAGATCCGTAAATGCAGAAAATCCGGTAAACTGATCCAGTGCGCCAGAGATCCGGTTTGCCAGATCCTCGGAGATCCCTTCGTATTGAGACAGTGGCTCGTCTGTCAGAGAGAGTCTTCGCAGTTTTTCTAATAGAAGAAGAGAAAAGGCATCTTCTGTCACAGGTGGATGATCTGCGTAAGATATATAGAGTTCCGGGTGAGGAAGCTGTGCCAGCAGTTCTTCTGAAAAATGTCCGCCGGAACGGATCAGTTCGGCACGAATGGCGCTGGCAGAACTGTACTGTCCGGAAGATACATCCGTATCATGGTATCCGGATCCTTCCCGCTGAATAGTAAACGGCCGGATAGAACTTCCATACAGGTGAAGAGCTTTCAGATATTCCAGTCCCAGCAGGTTATTAGGCATTCCCAGAAGTTCTGCAGGGAGAGATGGATCACTGAACCTCACCGCCTGTTCTCTGGCGGCTGGAAAAGAAAGTCCCTGCTTTAAGCCATCTTGCAGATGCAGCTTATAGTCTGTTGGTTCCTCAGCGAGAAATGCAGCCAGCCGCTCAAGAGAAGACAGATCTCCACACTCGCTTCCAAAGCACAGATCAGTGACAATACCTGTATCATGAAGCAGTCTGACGCCGCCTCTGGCAAAGGCTTCTGCGCTTCCGGTGGCGATGGAGACAGGAAGCTCCAACACCAGATCAGCGCCTGACAGGAGGGCTGCATGGGCTCTGGTGTATTTATCAAACATGGCAGGAGCACCGCGCTGTACAAAATTACCGCTCATGGACACTAGGATGAAGTCTGCCTGAGTCAGTTCCCGGACTTTTTTGATCTGATAGGCATGTCCCTGATGAAAGGGATTATATTCTGCAATGATACCGACAATGCGCATGAAATTCTCCTTGCTCTAAGATTTACTATCGTGGACATTATATCACAAACATGCTATAATTGTACACGATGTCCTGTGGGGCATATATTGGAAAAGAGAGAAGTTGTGCATGAGCAAATCTTTATATATTGCGGAAAAACCAAGTGTTGCCCAGGAATTCGCCAAGGCGCTGCATCTGGATTTCAGCAGAAAAGACGGCTATCTGGAAGCCACGGAAGCGGTGGTGACCTGGTGTGTGGGTCATCTGGTGACTATGAGCTACCCGGAAGCCTATGATGAAAAATACAAGCGCTGGTCTCTGACTACCTTGCCATTTTTGCCAAAGGAATGGAAGTACGAAGTGATCAGCAGTGTGAAAAAGCAGTTTCAGATCGTAAGTTCTCTTCTGAACCGGCCGGATGTGACCTGCATCTATGTCTGTACTGACTCGGGGCGGGAGGGAGAATATATTTACCGTCTGGTAGAACAGATGGCAGGTGTAAAGAACAAGGAACGCCGTCGTGTGTGGATCGATTCACAGACAGAAGAGGAGATCCTCAGAGGGATCCGGGAAGCAAAAGATCTGTCTGCTTATGATAATCTGTCCCATTCCGCTTATCTGCGGGCCAAGGAGGATTATCTGATGGGAATCAATTTTTCCAGACTGCTGACTTTGCAATATGGAAGAGCTGTTTCAAATTTTCAGAATAGCAAGTATACGGTGATCTCCGTAGGTCGTGTCATGACTTGTGTGCTTGGCATGGTGGTGCGCAGAGAACGTGAGATCCGAAGCTTTGTGAAGACACCATTTTATCGGGTGCTTTTGACACAGGAACTGGCAGCAGAGCAGTTTGAGGGAGAATGGCGTGCAGTAGAGGGAAGCGATTATTTTCAGTCTCCTCTCTTATATAAGGAAAATGGATTTAAGAAAAAGGAAGACGCGGAAGCCTTTATTCAGAAGATGAAAGCACTGGAACAGACGGAAGCAGAGGTTTGTTCCATTGAACGGAAGAAGGAGACCCGTTATGCGCCACTGCTGTTTAACCTGGCAGAGCTTCAGAATGAATGCTCCAGACGGTTTAAGATCAGCCCTGATGAGACGCTGAAGATTACGCAGGAGTTATATGAGAAAAAGCTGGTCACCTATCCAAGAACAGATGCCCGCGTGCTGTCTACAGCTGTGGCAAAGGAAATCTATAAAAATATCCGAGGACTTGGTAATTTTCAGCCGGCGGCAGCATTTGCAGCAGAGATTCTGGAGAAAGAGTCCTGGAAAGGGATCGGCAAGAGCCGTTATACCAATGACAAGCAGATCACCGATCACTATGCAATCATTCCGACCGGGCAGGGATTTGGTGCTCTTCGCAGTGTATCAATGGTTGGACAGCAAGTATATGAGGTAATCGTTCGCCGGTTTTTGAGCATCTTTTATCCACCTGCGATCTATCAGAAGGCATCGTTGATCACCTCTCTTGGACAGGAAAAGTTCTTTGCAAATTTCCGTATCCTGATGGAAGAAGGTTATCTGAAGGTGACGCCTCAGCCAGAGTCAAAGAAGAAAAAGGATGACGGCGAGGAAGAGGAAAACAGTGGAGATGCTGCCATGCTGGAAGCACTGATGAAGCTTAGAAAGGGCATGAAGCTTCCGGTAAAGGGTATGAAGATCAAAGAAGGAGAGACCTCTCCGCCTAAGCGATACAATTCTGGTTCTATGATTCTTGCCATGGAAAATGCGGGACAGTTGATCGAAGATGAGGATCTGCGTTCACAGATCAAAGGAAGTGGTATCGGCACCAGTGCGACGCGTGCGGAGATTCTGAAAAAACTGGTCAATAATAAATATATCGCGTTAAATAAGAAGACACAGATCATCACACCGACTCTTCTTGGGGAAAATATATTTGATGTTGTGAATGTGTCGATCCGGTCACTTCTGAATCCAGAGCTGACAGCAAGCTGGGAGAAGGGTCTGACGTATGTAGCTGAAGGACAGATCACACCGGATGAATATATGCAGAAGCTGGAACATTTTGTGACGTCCAGAACGGAGCAGGTTCTGCACAGCAATCAGCACTATGCCATGCGGCCATATTTTGAAGCGGCGGCAGATTATTATAAAACACCTGAAAAACAGACACAGAGACGTGGAAAAGGAGACACAAAACAATGAGTAAGATTATGATCAAAGACCTTTACAACATGAATGAAACGATTGCAGCAGAACTGTTTGACGGCCTGACCTATCCGTGGGAGGCACTTCCGAAGATCGGTGAGTTTATCAAGAAACTGGGAGAGACCCTTGATCCGGAAGAATATGATAAAGTGGGCGCGGATGTGTGGATCGCAAAATCCGCCAACGTATTTCCGTCCGCATATGTACATGGACCGGCGATCATCGGAAAAGACGCAGAAGTTCGTCACTGTGCATTTATCCGTGGCAATGCCATTGTAGGTGAGGGTGCTGTAGTCGGTAATTCCACAGAACTTAAAAATGTGGTGTTATTTAATAAAGTACAGGTTCCACATTACAATTATGTAGGAGATTCTATTCTTGGATACAAGGCGCATATGGGCGCAGGTTCCATTACTTCCAATGTGAAATCTGATAAAAAGCTGGTGAAAGTACATACACCAGAGGGTGATATTGAGACCGGCATCAAGAAATTTGGTGCCATGATCGGAGATAATGTGGAGGTTGGCTGTGGAAGCGTGCTGAATCCGGGAACAGTGATCGGCCGTGAGAGCAATATTTATCCGCTGTCTTCCGTCAGAGGCGTGATTCCATCCCGTTCTATTTACAAAAAACAGGGTGAAGTAGCGACAAAACATGAAGACTAAGAGAGGTCTGAATGGATGTGTGCTCAAATGGATCGCCATTATTCTTATGGCGATCGATCATTTCGGGGCATCCATTCTGGAGAACTTTCTGTTAAATGTATGGGATGTGTCCCCGCTGGGAGACCTGCTCAGGGACTATCCTGATTACTGGGATCTGGTGCTGATGGCAGATCGTGTGATCCGGAAGATCGGACGGCCTGCATTTCCTGTGTTCTGTTTCTTTATCGTGGAAGGATTTTGCCACACCAGAAATGTGAAAAACTATGCAGTGCGGCTGGGAATCTTTGCACTGATCAGCGAAGTACCCTTTGATCTGGCAATTTTCGGAACACCATTTCACTGGGGACATCAGAATGTATTTTTTACATTGTTTCTTGGATTATTGCTGATCTGGTATCTGCGGGACGTAAGCACAAGTACAGAATGGAGTCTGGCTGGCGCACTGGCAGTCTGCTGCGCGGCGGAAGTGCTGCATGTGGATTATGGAGCGTTCGGCGTGGCATTGATCGGTGTCTATTATATTTTACGGGAACTGCCTGTTCTGCAGGCGGGGGCAGGAGCAATATTGAGTGCGTGGGAGATGCCAGCACCCCTTGGAAGTCTGCTGCTGTTATTCTATAACGGGGAGCGGGGCAGACAGCCCAAATGGTTTTTTTACTGGTTTTATCCGGTTCATCTGTTCCTTTACTATGTGATTGGAACATGGGTGCTTCCGGCATGGATATGATGAGGTGAACAAAAGTGGCAAAAGCGATTATGATACAGGGAACCATGTCTAATTCAGGAAAAAGCTTCCTGACAGCAGGACTGTGCCGGGTATTTAAGCAGGACGGATACAAAGTGGCACCGTTTAAATCACAGAATATGGCACTGAATTCCTATATTACAAAAGATGGTCTGGAGATCGGACGGGCACAGGCCATGCAGGCGGAGGCCTGTGGCATCGACCCGACGGTAGAGATGAATCCGATTCTTCTGAAACCGACCAGCAATGTGGGAAGTCAGGTCATTGTAAATGGCGAGGTCCGCGGCAATATGAAGGCTATGGATTATTACCGCAATAAAAAGCAGCTGGTGCCGGATGTGATGGCTGCCTATGAAAGATTAAGCGAACAGTATGATATTATTGTGATCGAAGGAGCCGGAAGTCCTGCAGAGATCAATCTTCATGACAATGATATTGTAAATATGGGAATGGCGCGCATGGCGAAAGCACCGGTACTCCTGGTGGGAGATATTGACCGTGGTGGTGTATTTGCAGCCCTTTATGGAACGGTAAAGCTGCTGCCTGAAGATGAGCAGCAGATGATCAAAGGTCTGATCGTCAATAAATTCCGTGGGGATGTGAAGATCCTTGAGCCAGGCCTTCGGATGATCGAGGAGCGAACAGGGATTCCTATGGTAGGTGTGGTTCCTATGGAGCATCTGGATATTGATGATGAGGACAGTCTCTCTGACCGTCTGAATCAGACTCAGAAGGGAGCTGGCATTGATGTGGCAGTGATCCATCTGCCGCATATTTCCAATTTTACAGATTTTTCCGCATTTGAGCGGATGGACGGGGTATCCCTCCGTTATGTAAGTCAGCCGGGAATGCTGGGGGATCCAGATCTGATCCTTCTGCCGGGCACAAAAAATACTATGGATGACTGCCAGTGGCTCAGAGAGTCCGGCATGGAAGCACTGATCCTCCGCCAGGCAGAGAAGAAGACACCGATCATCGGCATCTGTGGTGGATTTCAGCTTCTGGGCGAACAGATGGAAGATCCGCATAATGTAGAACATGGAGGAACCATGCGTGGCATGGGACTTCTGAATACAAGAACCGTTTTCTCAGAAGCAAAGACCAGAACTCAGATCCGCGGAGTGATGGAAAAGGGCGTGGGTCTTTGGAACAACTGGCAGGGAAAAGAAGTAACAGGTTATGAGATCCATATGGGCGTGACTGAGAATCTGGGAGGTTGTCAGGAACTGGTCCGTCTCGAGGATGGAAGAGTGGATGCACTGGCTAATGAAGATGGAAGTGTGATGGGAAGTTATCTTCATGGTATCTTTGATACGGATGGATTTGCGGAGGAAATGATCCGCAGATTGATGAAAGAAAAAGGTATGGAGTTTGAAAACTGGCATTTTGATCTGGAAGCTCACAAGGAGCAGGAATATGACAAACTGGCAGATCTGGTCAGAAGCTCGTTTGATATGAAGAAAATATATGAAATACTGGAGGAGGGAATCTGATGCTGGATAAAATTGAGATTGTAAAACCTACGGAGATAGAGAAACGAAGCATGGAAATTATTACATCGGAGCTTAATGGCAGAACCTGGCCGGAGCCTGAGTTTTCTATTGTAAAACGATGTATCCACACATCCGCAGATTTTGATTATGCGGATAATCTGTGTTTTTCTGAAAATGCGGCTATGCTGGGTGTGGAAGCACTCCGCCGTGGTGCGGTGATCGTGACGGATACCCGTATGGCATGGTCAGGGATCAACAAGAAAAAACTGGCAGAGTATGGCGGCGAGGCATTCTGCTTTATGTCGGATGCAGATGTGGCACAGGAAGCGAAAGACAGAGGCTGTACCCGTGCAGCTATCTGTATGGAACGTGGAGCAGCACTGGGAAAAGAAGTAATCTTTGCGGTTGGCAATGCGCCGACAGCACTGATCCGTCTTTATGAGCTGATAAAGGCAGGAGAGGTAAAACCGGCGCTGATCATTGGTGCACCTGTAGGATTTGTCAATGTGGTGGAAGCAAAAGAGCTGATCATGACAGCAGGGGTTCCTTATATTGTTCCGAAAGGACGCAAAGGCGGAAGCAATATTGCAGCGACAATCTGCAATGCCATGCTGTATTATAAGGGATAGAGACATGATAGCATTTTTAAGAGGAACTGTAGAAGATATAGCAGAGAGCAGTCTGGTGCTTGATGTTCATGGCGTGGGCTATGAGGTGCTGGTACCAGGGCAGCTCTTATCATCCATCAGTGGGACCGGGCAGGAGCTGAAGCTCTACACTTACATGCAGGTGAGGGAGGATGCGGTGGTCCTGTTTGGATTTCTGACAAAGGATGATCTTGCCATGTTTAAGATGCTGATCGGTGTTAATGGTGTTGGTCCTAAGGCGGGACTTGCGATTCTGTCAGCACTGGGAGCAGACGATCTTCGTTTTGCGGTATTATCAGATGATGCGAAGAAAATCGCCAAAACACCGGGTATCGGAGCCAAGACTGCGCAGAAGATCATTCTGGAGCTGAAGGACAAGCTGGATCTGCAGGATGCATTTGAAAAGAAGCTGGCAGCACCGACGGTGGGAGCTGAGGTGGCAGCAGCTGCAGCAGGTAACAGTGTGGTACAGGATGCAGTAGAAGCACTAGTTGCGCTTGGCTATGGAAGTACCGAATCTCTGAAGGCAGTGCGTTCCGTGAATCCGGACGAACATATGGATGTGGAGACGGTTCTGAAAGCTGCGCTTAAGCACTTATTTTAAGTGTATATGCGGAGATGATTTTATAAATATGACTTTGCATGATTTATGAAACTATGAAACAAGAACAGGAGAACAATATGGGCAGCCGCAGAATCATAGCGACAGAAGAGGCGGAAGAGGATATCCGGATTGAAGGAAGTCTTCGACCACAGAGCCTGGACGAGTATATCGGTCAGGAAAAAGCAAAAAATAATCTGAAGATTTATATTGAGGCGGCAAAATCCAGAGGAGAAGCACTGGATCACGTGCTGTTCTATGGACCGCCCGGACTTGGTAAGACCACGCTGGCAGGCATTATTGCCAATGAGATGGGGACACATCTGAAGGTGACCAGCGGTCCTGCTATTGAGAAGCCGGGTGAGATGGCGGCGATCCTCAATAACTTGCAGGAGGGAGATGTCCTTTTTGTGGATGAGATCCATCGACTGAACCGGCAGGTGGAGGAAGTGCTGTATCCGGCGATGGAAGATTATGCCATTGATATTATGATCGGAAAAGGAGCTTCTGCCCGCAGTATTCGTCTGGATCTGCCGCAATTTACTTTGGTGGGAGCAACTACAAGAGCAGGTCTTCTGACCGCACCGCTCAGAGATCGTTTTGGTGTGGTCCATCATCTGGAATACTATACCATTGAGGAACTGAGCACCATTATCCGCAGATCTGCAGAAGTTCTGGGCGTAGAGATTGATGCAAAAGGGGCCGTGGAACTGGCCAGACGTTCCAGAGGAACACCTCGTCTTGCGAATCGACTGCTGAAACGTGTCAGGGATTTCGCGCAGGTAAAATATGATGGAAGAATTACCGAGGATGTGGCAGTATTTGCACTGGATCTTCTGGAAGTGGATAAATATGGACTGGATCAGTCGGACAGACGGATCCTGCGAACGATCATTGAGAAATTTGCAGGAGGTCCGGTGGGACTGGATACGCTGGCAGCGGCTCTTGGAGAAGATGCCGGAACGCTGGAAGATGTGTATGAACCGTACCTTTTGAAAAATGGATTTCTGAACCGTACTGCCAGAGGCCGTGTGGCGACACAGACCGCCTATGAGCATTTGGGGATTGCTTTTCCAGAGTAAATTAGGTACACTGTACTATATAGGCTAACAAAGAAGCAGGTGAGGGATAATGGCAAAGAAAAATACAGCTGATGTGCTGATTAACGGAAAAGTATATACGATCAGTGGCTATGAGAGCACTGCTTACCTGCAGAAGGTTGCGACATATCTTAACGAGATGGAAGAAAAGGTAGCAGTGATGGAAGGCTATGCCCGACTGACAGCGGACGAGAAGCAGCTTCTCAAAAACATGAACCTGGCAGATGTCTATTTTAAGGCAGATGCAGCCAGAGAATCGCTGGAAAAGGAAAAAGAACAGAAGGATCGGGAGCTGTACAGTCTGAAGCATGATCTGATCGATGCAAAGATGGAGAAGGAAAAGCTGATGGAGCGTATTCATGAGCTGGAGGCACAGCTTGAAAAAGCGCAGAAGCAGACTTCCAGACAAGGTGTAGAGAACCGTCAGCCAAGAACTGCACATCCGACGGGAAGAAATGTGTCCCATCCGGAGCAGAAACTGTAATGACAGAAATCAAACATGATAAGAGGGGGACCAGCCATCAGTGCTGGTCCTTGTTATCATAAGGAGAAGAAGATGGAAAAGAAGAAACTGGAGATTCTGGCACCGGCCGGATCCTTTGAAAGTCTCAAAGCAGCCGTTCATGCAGGAGCAGATGCGGTCTATATGGGAGGCAGCCGGTTCGGAGCAAGAGCCTATGCACAGAATCCGGAAGGAGACCGGCTTCTGGAAGCTATCGATTATGCACACCTCTATGGGGTAAAACTGTATCTGACAGTCAATACTCTGCTGAAGGACAAGGAACTTGAAGGAGAACTTTATGATTATCTGAAACCTTGCGTGGAGCATGGACTGGATGCAGTGATCGTACAGGATACAGGTGTGATGAAATGCATTCAGCGCTGGTTCCCGGAGCTTGATATTCATGCCAGCACACAGATGACTCTCTGCGGAGTGGGTGGTGTGGAACTTCTGAAAGAAGAAGGGGCACATCGGGCAGTACTGGCAAGAGAGCTTTCGCTTGATGAGATCCATGAGATCTACGAAAAGACAGGCATGGAGCTGGAGTGCTTTGTACATGGAGCATTATGCTATTGCTATTCGGGTCAGTGCCTGTTCAGCAGTCTCCTGGGAGGCCGAAGCGGCAATCGGGGCCGTTGTGCACAGCCATGTCGTCTGGCCTATACGGCCGCTGACCATGGAAAAAATATTTCAGGCAAAGAGCAGGATCTCTTAAGTCCCAAGGATCTCTGTGCGTTAGATCTGATCCCGCAGATCGCCGAGGCAGGTGTCTATTCCCTGAAGATAGAAGGACGCATGAAGCGTCCTGAATATACAGCAGGAGTGGTGCGGATCTATCGGAAATATGTGGATCAGTATTTAAAGCATGGAAGAAAAGGATACAAAGTAGCAGAAGCGGATCGGAAGGAGCTGCTGCTGTTATTTAACAGAGATGGATTTTCCACCGGGTATTATGAAAAACACAATGGAAGAGATCTGATGGCTCTTTATCAGGCACCAGCTTCAGACAGCGAGAAGAAAGCCTATGAAAAGAAAATTGCGGAACTTCATCAGATGTATGTGGAGCAGGAGAAGAGAATCCCGGTTCATGGATATTTTTATGGAGGAGCAGACCAGCCATTACAGCTGACTCTGACAGAAGATGAGACAGGGGCATGTGTGGTAGTTACCGGCGGATGTCCGCAGGCGGCACAGAATCGCCCCACTGATCAGGAACAGGTGGAGAAGCAGTTGAAGAAGCTGGGGGGAACATCCTTTGTCTGGGAAAGTCTGGATGTGCAGATAGAAGATGGATTATTCATACCGGTACAGGAGTTGAACAATCTCAGGAGAGAAGGAATAACAGAACTTCAGAAGGAACTGCTTCGGATTGCTCTGGAAGAAAAAGCAGATAGACAGGGAGCTGGTAAAGGAACTGACGTGACTGCAAAGCGTGGGAAAAAATCCCATGGATTCCGGGAACTCCATATTTCTGTGGAGACGGAGAAGCAATTAGCAGAAGTGCTCCGCTGGTGGGATGAGACGGGCACTCAGACAGAGGGGATAAGACCGTCTCTTGGAGCTGTTTATCTGGATGCGGAGAGTCTGGAGGAGGATCTGGAACGTCTGGTTGGACAGGTTCACAGTGCAGAACTGAAAGCTTATGTGGTGCTGCCGGCTATTTTCAGAAAAATAACAAGAGCACGGTATGAGAAAAAGCTGTCTTACTGGCAGAATCTGAGAGCGGATGGTTATGTGATCCGCAATCTGGAGGAATACGAATATGTAAGAGACAAGGAGTGGGCAGGAGACCTGATCCTCGATCACAATGTCTACACTTTCAATCAGGAGAGCCGGGAATACTGGCGGCAAAAAGGTGTGATGAAGCAGACCAGCCCGCTGGAACTGAATGGAAGGGAACTTGCCAATCTGTCGGACGAGAACAGCATTCAGATCGTGTATGGCAGATATCCTATGATGACTACAGCAGGCTGTGTTCGAAAGACGTTGAATCTTTGCAGACATGAGCCAGGTGTGACAGAATTAAGAGATCGGAAAAACGTAAGCTTTCCTGTAAAAAATTATTGTCGGGATTGTTATAATGTGATCTACAACAGTCAGCCATTGTATCTGTTTGACAGATTTTCAGAAGTAGAGGCATTGGGAGCAGGAGTCTGCAGGATCATGTTTACTACAGAAACCGTGCAGGAGACAAGGCTAGTGCTTAACCAGTGGCTGACCGGAGAAAAGAGACAGTCAGAATTTACGAGAGGACATTTTGCAAGAGGCGTAGAGTAATATGGTAACGATCATTACAGAATTGTCAAAATATGCCATGATTCTGTCACTGGCAATCTATACAGTTCTTGGGTTTCGTCTGGTACGAAGGAACGAGGCAGGGAAAAAGGCGGCACTGTGGCAGCAGAATGTGCTCATGTTCGGTATGCAGTTTCTGGGAAATCTGACGCTGTATCTGAGTACAGAAAATGAGAAGATCCTTCTGTTTTATATAGCTCAGCTGGGAGCATTTATTCTGTTCCTTGTTTTACAGAGAGTCATCTATCCGAATGCAGATCAGTTGCTGAATCACAATATGCTGCTGCTCTTAAGTGTGGGGCTTCTTATGCTTGCAAGACTATCCTTTGATAAGGCAGCGCGGCAGGCGGAACTGGCAGCCCTGGCGGCAGTACTGACCTTTGTTATTCCGGTGATCATCCGAAAGAGTGGACGTCTCCGGAATCTGTACTGGCTATATGGAGCGGCGGGATTTGGGCTGCTTGCAGTGGTCTTTATTGCCGGAAGTATCACTCATGGAGCCAAATTATCCATTACCGTTTATGGAATCACGCTTCAGCCATCGGAGCTGGTAAAAGTTTTATTTGTGTTTTTTGTGGCGGGTATGCTTCATGAAGCGGTGGATTTCAAACGGATCGTACTGACCAGCGCATTGGCAGCAGCTCATGTACTGCTGCTGGTTATGTCAAAAGATCTGGGAGCGGCTCTGATTTTCTTTGTGACTTATCTTGTCATGCTTTATGTGGCATCCAGACAACCTTTTTATTTTCTGGGGGGATTGCTGGCAGGAAGTGCGGCAGCCTGGGTAGCATGGAAATTGTTTGCCCATGTGCAGACTCGTGTGCTTGCCTGGAGTGACCCATTTTCTGTGATTGACAAGGAAGGCTACCAGATTGCGCAGTCTTTGTTTGCTATTGGAACCGGAGGCTGGTTCGGTCTGGGGATCAATCAGGGAATGCCATATAAGATTCCGGTGGTGGAGCAGGATTTCATTTTCTCTGCGATTGCAGAAGAAATGGGTATCCTGTTTGCACTCCTTTTGATTTTTATATATCTGAGCAGCTTTTATATGATTCTCAACATTGCCATAGTGTTGAAGGACTCTTACTATAAGCTGGTTGCTGTGGGACTTGGAACATTAATGATCTTTCAGGTGTTTTTGTCCATCGGAGGTGTGACTAAATTTATTCCATCTACGGGTGTGACGCTGCCATTTGTGAGCTATGGAGGAAGTTCCCTTCTGGGAAGTTTTCTGATCTGGTCGGTGATCCAGGGAATGTATCTGAAACGAAGCGATGAGGTGACAAAAGTTGAGCGGGAAGCAGACGAAGAAAAAGCAAAAAAAGAAAAGAAATCAAAACAATCAAAACAATCGTGAGTATAGCTTTGTCCTGTATCTGTTTACCGGGCTTTTTGTGATGCTGATCGGTTATGTCAGCATGTTTCAGATCACGAAGAGCCGGGAAGTGATCAATAACCCGTACAATGCAAGGCTGGAAGCCTTTGAAAATAAAGTGATCCGCGGAAGTATTCTGGCGTCTGACGGACAGCAGCTTGCCTACACAGAAGTGGATCAGAACGGCACAGAGACCCGGAAATATCCTTTTGGCTGCACATTTTCCCATGTGCTTGGATATTCGGATTATGGTAAGACCGGGATTGAGGAGCTGGGTAATTTCCAGCTGATCACATCCAATGCGTATTTTATGGAGCGGTTTTTCAATGAATTAAAAGAACAGAAAAATGTGGGAGACAGTCTGGTAACTACGTTGGATGTGGATCTGCAGACAGCAGCTCACGATGCCTTGAGTAAGAGAAATGGAGCGGTTATCGTCATGGAGCCGTCTACAGGAAATATCCGTGCAATGGTATCAAAACCAGATTATAACCCTTCAGAAGTAGCGTCCAAATGGGAGACCTTCAGCAGTTCTGATGATGGAATCCTGCTGAATCGTGCTACTCAGGGACTTTATCCTCCGGGATCAGTATTTAAGACGGTGACTTTGCTGGAATATCTCAGGGAACATCAGATGGATCCGACTGGATTTTCCTATATCTGCAAAGGAAAGATCAGTACAGGAGACCGCAATATCAGTTGCTATCATGGAAAATCCCATGGAGAACTGGATCTGAAAAGTGCATTTGCAAAATCCTGCAACAGCGCATTTGCACAGATTGGAAGTGAACTGAATGTGGATTCTTATGAGCAGTTAGCCGATCAGCTTCTGCTTAACCAGGATCTTCCGCTGTCTTTTCCATACAGTAAGAGTTCTTTCGCATTGAAGGACACAGACACGGAGACCACGAAGATGCTCACAGCCATTGGTCAGGGGGATACACTGGTAACTCCTATGCATCTGGCTATGCTTATGTCGGCCATTGCCAATGATGGGGTGCTCATGACACCACGGGTGCTGGATCGTACAGAAAATTATACGGGTACGCTGGTAGAGAGGTATGAGCCACAGGAGTATGGAAGTCTGCTGACATCCGAAGAAGCAGAAAATCTGAAAGAATATCTCCGGGCAGTGGTGACAGACGGAACAGGAAGTGCGCTTCAGACGGACTCATATACGGTTTATGGAAAAACTGGTACTGCGGAGTACTCCAATAATAAAAAAAGCAGCCATGCCTGGTTTGTGGGATGGGCATCGGGAGACAAAGAAGATCTGGTGGTGGCTGTTCTTGTGGAAAAGGTCGGTTCCGGAAGTGAATATGCGGTACCGATCGCAAAGAGGATCTTTGATACTTATTACGGAAAGTAAGGATTCATCTTGTCATTTGTAAAAAAAAATGGTATCCTATAACCAGTCTTAGAGGCACACCAAACGACAGGAGGAATTGCAGTGATAGAAGCAACGAGCTGCGGCGGTGTGGTGATTTTTCGAGGTAAGATCCTTCTTCTGTACAAGAATTATAAGAACAAGTACGAAGGGTGGGTACTGCCAAAGGGAACTGTCGAGGCTGGGGAGGAATATCCTGAGACAGCGCTTCGCGAAGTGAAGGAAGAGACAGGTGTTGATGCAGAGATCATCAAATATGTCGGCAAAAGTCAGTACAGTTTTACGGTACCGGAAGATGTTGTCGAAAAAGATGTACATTGGTATCTGATGATGTCGGACAGCTATTACAGCAAACCACAGCGTGAGGAATACTTTACAGATTCCGGATACTACAAGTTTCATGAGGCGTATCATTTATTGAAATTCCCCAATGAAAAGCAGATTCTGGAAAAAGCGTACAGCGAATATCTGGAGATGAAGAAGACGAATCTCTGGAAAAACCGCAGGTAAGAGGAGAGGTTGTTGGAAACGACAGCCTCTTTTTGTAAAGGAGGATCGTGGGATGAGATGGTATCGTCCTTTATACCTTAGTAAAAATACTGCAGACCAGATCGATAAGATCAGGGAAAAAGCGGCTGCAGGCGCATGGGTGCCCGGCATCTATTTTGTGACACTGTCCTCGGAACCAGGACATCTTCTGGATCTGTTTCATAACACCATACTGAAGGAATCTATTTTCAGAGATGTGCAGAGACTGGATATCGTAGGAGTAGCACAGGGACGTATGGAGGCGCTGCGCATGGTGGAGAAGATCGTAAAGGATAAATATCAGGAGACCGGTGGATTTGATGTGACCGCGTGGTTTCCGGAGGAATATTTCACAGATAGTGAAGGAGCATAGGACAGCAGATGCTGCATATCATCATATTTATATTGAAAATCATAGGAATTCTGCTTCTTGTGATCCTGGGGCTGATCTTTTTGCTGGTAAGTTCCGTGTTGTTTGTTCCGATCACCTACAAAATCAGGGCGGAACGCAAGGATGGAGTGATCCAGGTACGAGCAGTTGCAGGCTGGATGTTTCGGCTGCTTTCAGTGCATTACAGGCTTCATACCAGTCAGGAACCTATGCAGCTATTACAGGGGCGGATCCTTGGGATACCCGTGTGGAAACCGCTGGAGCCAAAGAAAGAGAAGCCGAAGAAGGCTGAAAAGAAGTCAAAGGAAAAACAGTCCAAGCCGAAGCAGATGGAGGCGAAGCAACTGGAGCAGAAGGCAGAAGTGAAGTCATCTGACAAAGCCAAGGAGCGCCTGAAGAAGGATCTGACTCCTGGAACAGCCGTTGCAACCATACCGCAGCCGGAACCGGAGGTATCCAGGCAGGAGCAGCCACAGGACAAACAGGCGCAGACGAAACCGCCGCGGCAGAGCATTTTGAAAAAGCTTCTCTATGCAATCCGGCGGATTTATGGTAAGATAACTGCCATAGGAAGAGGATTATTCTCTCTGGTCGTGAAACTGCTTCATATGCCGGAGAAAGCGTCAGAGACGATAGGAACGCTGACGGACTTCTGGAATCTGGAAGAAAATGTGAAAGCCAGAGAATCCATATGGCGGGAACTGAAGTTCCTGTGGAAGCACAGCCGTCCAAGAAAAGCAGATCTGACACTTCATTTTGGATTTGAAGATCCATCCTGGACCGGACAGTGTATGGGAGTCTTGTCGATCCTGAATGTCTGGTATCCTGGAAGAATTTTTTTGAAACCGGAGTTTGAACAGGAGATCTTTGAGGGAACACTTTATATAAAAGGTCATATGATGCTGGCAGTGCCGCTGCTGTCTATATTCCGTCTCTGGAGGGATGAGAATGTGATGAAAATGTACCGGCGCTTCAGACAGTAACAGGAGGTTTTTATTTATGAGCGAAAAAAATAATAACAGCTTTGAATCTACCGTATCTTCTCTTTTTAAAGGAATGGATCAATTTATCTCCAGCAAGACTGTAGTAGGAGATGCAATCACTGTAGGTGATACCATCATTCTTCCACTGGTGGATGTATCCTTTGGCGTAGGCGCAGGCGCAAGCTCCGCAGAGAAGAAGGACAATGGTGCCGGTGGTCTTGGAGGAAGAATATCCCCGAGTGCAGTGCTGGTCATCAAGGATGATAACATCCGTCTGGTCAATGTAAAGAACCAGGATGCTGTGACTAAGATCCTGGATATGGTTCCTGATTTTGTCAATAAGTTTACAGCCGGCAAAAAATCTGACCCGGAAGTAGATAAGGCAGTGGATGAGATTGTAAATCCAAAATAATACAAAAAAAAGTAAAATTTTACTTGCATTATTTATATAATTCTGATACAATAACAAAAGTTGTGAGTCTCCCGACTCAAATAAGCCTAAGGAGGTGCAATGATGGCTAAATGTGCAGTTTGTGAAAAGAGTGTTCACTTTGGAAACAATGTGAGTCATTCCAATAGAAAATCCAGCAAAATGTGGAAATCCAATGTAAAGTCCGTAAAAGTTAAAATGGACGGTGGAGCAAAGAAAATGTATGTGTGCACTTCTTGCTTAAAATCTGGCAAAGTTGAGAGAGCTTAACTGACCGGTAATTATTTAATTGGAATGGATAGGAGGGTTGTCGCTGTGCGATGACCCTTTTTTCGCGAAAGAAGGCTGACAGATCTCTAGCAGAGGAAACAGCACTGGTACCCGCAGATGATGAGAACAGCAGACAGCAGGATGCGGATAAACACATGATCAGTGGGAAGAAAAAGTGTCAGGAAGATTCCGATTCCGATGAAAAATATGGCAAATCCAAGCTTTCTCTTCATGGGCTGTCCTCCTTTGCGGAGAGATTCTTGGTTTATTATATGAAATATAGAAATATTTATTTCTTTTTTACCTGTTATCGGGTATAATAATTACAATTATGATTATGATTGGGAGGTATTTGTATGCAGGGACAGATTCATACAGAACTTGGCAGTATATTAATTGATGCGGATGTGGTGGCTACTTATGCAGGTTCCGTTGCACTTGGCTGTAGTGGTATCGTGGGCATGGCATCCCTGGATATGCGTGATGGACTGATGAAACTTCTGAAGAAGGACAGTATCAAGCGCGGTATCGAGGTGGCAATCGAAAACAATGAGATCTACCTCGGCTTTCACGTGATCGTTGCTTATGGTGTAAATATCCCGGTCGTATCTGAAAATCTGATCGATTCTGTCAGATATCAGGTAGAGGAGTTTACCGGTATGAAGATCGGTAAGATCGACATCTTTGTCGAAGGCGTGAGAGTGATAGATTAACGAGGGAGGAGCTTCACTTTGATTAAGACGATTGATGCCCAGATGGTTGCAAAAATGTTTCTGGGCGGCGCAAAAAATCTGGAATCCAACAAAGAGTGGATTAACGAGCTGAATGTATTTCCGGTACCGGATGGAGACACAGGTACCAATATGACAATGACGATTACAGCTGCAGCAGCAGATGTAAGTAAGCTGGACAACCCGGATATGTATACCCTTGGAAAATGCATTTCTTCCGGTTCTTTAAGAGGCGCAAGAGGTAACTCCGGTGTTATTCTGTCCCAGCTTTTAAGAGGATTTACCAAAGGCATCCGTGACCATGAGGAGCTGGATGTGATCGATCTGGCAGGAGCTATGCAGAAAGCTGTAGAGACTGCGTATAAGGCTGTTATGAAGCCGAAGGAAGGAACAATCCTTACAGTGGCAAAAGGAGCTGCTGACAAGGCAGCAGAACTCTCTGAGAGTGTAGAGGATGTGGAAGAATTCGCACGCCTTGTTATCGAAGAGGCAGAAGCAGTGCTTGCAAAGACTCCGGATATGCTTCCGGTACTGAAAGAAGCAGGAGTGGTAGACTCCGGCGGACAGGGACTTGTGCAGGTGCTCAAAGGCGCATATGACGTTCTGACGGGCAAAGAGGTGGATTATTCCTTCGAAGGTCAGAAGAAGGCTGAACCGGTCAAGATCAGTGCGCAGACAGAGGCTGAGATCAAGTTTGGCTATTGTACAGAGTTTATTATCATGCTGGACAAGGAATTCAGTGAAAAGGCAGAGCTGGAGTTCAAGGCATATCTTGAGTCCATTGGTGATTCTATTGTAGTCGTGTCTGACGGCGAAGTTGTCAAAGTACACGTACATACGAATGATCCAGGACTGGCGATCCAGAGAGCGCTGACTTATGGTGCACTGTCCAATATGAAGATTGATAACATGCGTCTGGAGCATGAGGAGAAGCTGATCAAAGAAGCTTCCAGGATTGCTGAAGAGCAGAAGAAAGCGGTTGAAGAGAAGAAGGATGAGCCGAGAAAAGAGATGGGCTTCATCTCTGTATCTATTGGTAACGGTGTGGGAGAGATCTTCCGTGAGCTGGGTGTTGACTACCTGATCGAGGGTGGACAGACTATGAACCCAAGCACCGAGGATATGCTGGAAGCAATCGAGAAGGTAAATGCAGATACTGTATTTATCCTTCCGAACAACAAGAACATTATTCTTGCAGCAAACCAGGCAAGCTATCTGTGTGAGGATAAGAAGATCATTGTAGTGCCGACCAAGACAGTACCGCAGGGTATCACCGCTATGATCAGCTATAACCCGGATGAAACACCGGAAGCCAATGCAGAAGTGATGCAGGAAGAGATTCAGAATGTGAAGACCGGTCAGGTAACTTATGCAGTCCGTGATACGAAGATCGATGACAAAGAGATCCACGAAGGCGATATTATGGGAATCGGAGATGCCGGAATCCTGGCAGTAGGAAAGAGCATTGAAGCAACCACCAAAGCTATGATGGCAGAGCTGGTAGATGAGGATTCTGAGATTATCGGTATTTACTATGGAGAAGATGTGAAGGAAGAGGATGCACAGAAGCTTGGAGATGAGCTGGCAGCCCTGTACCCGAATGCAGAAGTAGAAGTACACAATGGCGGACAGCCGATCTACTACTATGTGATCTCTGTGGAGTAAATATTATAGACCGATAGATATGTTTATTCATACAAGTATGATTTGCATATCTATCGGTCATTTTGTATTGTTCGGAATTATCCTACCGTCTTTTCCAGAACTCTGGTAAAGTTCTCTCTTGCGATCAGTTCTTTTTCTCGTTTGGTCAGTCCCAGTTTATCAAAGCACTGGAACAGCTTATATATTTCGGAACAGTCTTTCATGCCTGCTACACTCAATTCAGGATCATCTGTCATAGTTCCTACAACATCGGGAGTACAGAATTCAAAGAAATCAAATCCACAGCCCACATGTTCAATTCCCATGATGTTGATCATATGATCAGCATGTTTTGCAAGCTGCTCGACGGTCTGCTTTGCTTTCGTGGCATGGACGAATGGAGTGAAGGAGTTCAAGCCTACCACACCGTCCAGATCCCGAATCGCACGAAGCTGCTCATCGGTCAGATTACGCGGAACATCACAGAGTGCACGGCAGTTGGAGTGAGAGGCAATGATCGGAGCCGTTGCAACATCCACAATATCCCAGAAGCCATCTTCATTCAGATGAGAGGTATCTACAAGCATGCCAAGCTGCTGCATTCTCTTTACAACGTTTTTTCCGGCTTCTGTCAGACCATCTGTAAGACCGGTAGCAGCACCTGCACCCAGCAGATTTTTCTCATTCCAGGTCAACATGCCATGGCGGCATCCAAAATTGTAATATTCGTCAACCTTAGATACATCATCGCCAATGGCAGCCATACCTTCGATGCCGATCCAGATGTAAAATTTACCAGCATCTCTTGCCTGTTTCATCTCAGCGACGGTATGTACGATCTGTACCTCATCACATTCAGCGGTTTCGTCAAGAATGGCCTGTTTGATCTGCGCGGTTCGGATGGCATAGTCCTGAATGTCAGGTCGCTCAACCCAGATGACGAAGATGCTGCCTTCCACCTGACCGGCACGAAGCCGGTCCAGATGGTGATTCTTTAATACATTCTTTTCTCCATGTTCTCTTTTGACCGTTACGTCGGTCCAGATATCAGAGTGTGCGTCAAAATACATGAATAACTTCCTCTTTTCCTTAGTATGCAATACTTAATCATGTAATCTGGTGATTACGCGCCGAGGAGACCTCCAACCACAACACCAAGGTATGTACCGATGACATAACCAAAAGTACCAATCAGCATAACCGGTCCGACCAGCTTGGTCCATCCCTGGGAGATTGCCATTCCTGCTGCGGTTGTTGGTCCACCGATATTTGCATTGGAAGCAAGAATGATATCTTCCAGATCAAAGTGAAGCAGTTTACCAAATACAAAGCAGAACAGCATATTGGTCAGCACCATGATTCCGGTGAAGACTAACAGCAGCGGAGTCTCGGTAATGATCTTGACAATAGAAGCCGGAACACCGATAACAAACAGGAACAGATAGATAAAATAAGTACCGATCTCCTGAGAACCGGACAGATTTTCCACCTGTTTTTCACCAACAGTAGCAGCAAACATGGCGATGGTGGTGATCCATACATACTGGCTTCCGAAGAACGTATTGAGAATCGACAGCAGAGTATTGGTGGTCGGGATCACTGCACTGATGCCAGATGCGATCAGTTTTGCAAGGAATACAACAACAACACAGTAAGCTACGTTCATAGCGATATCTTTCAGAGAAATCTCTTTTCTGTTCCAGTATGCAGCAGCCTGTGTCTGTGCATCCTTCAGATCAGATACTTTCACTGCATCAATGTGTGGATGAGCATAATGTTTCTGGAAGAACTTCATGCCTGCAATGAAGATCAGGGCGAAGAAGTAAAGCGCCATCAACAGGTTATCAGCAACTGTAGCAGCTGCTTTGATCTCCCCTACATTAAATTCTGTTGCCAGAGCTGCAAAGTTTACGCCGCCTCCGATATAGGAACCGGTCATGATCGCTGCCACACCTGCAAGTCCTGGAATAAAGTTGTGAAGCAGGGCATATGCAAGAAATGCACCGGCAACAGTTCCGGCAGAACCGATACAGAAGATGATCATGATCCGTCCGGTCTCTTTCCAGATTTTTTTCATGTTGCACTGAAGCATCAGCAGCGGAATACCCATGGGAACTGCAAATCCCCAGATAATGTCATCATACAGGGTACAGGCGGTCGGAATAATGGACAGGTTGGAAAGCACCAGAGCAAATAACAGGGCGATGATCGCACCTGAGATTTTGGAGGCCCACATGTATTTTTGTTCCAGATAAATGGATATGGCAACAGCTACACACATGACCATCAGAAGCGACCAGGTATCATCTGGTGCAACCAGTGTTTCGCGTCCTACAAGGGACATAAACAGTGAACTTAACATAATAAACTCCTTTCTTGCAAAAAAAACGAGGCAAGCCCTTGTATCAAGAACTTCCTCGTTCAGATCGCAACCACAATGTATTGTTTCTGATATAAATTATATCGTTTTTTTGCCAAAATGCAATGCTTTTTATAAAATTTGTTAAAAAAGTATAAAAATTCAAATAAATAAAAATAAAACAGAATATATGTTCGGAAATGGTTGATTATAGAAATTCAATCGTGTATGATATAAAAGAAGAATAAACAGGAGGCATAAGATGAATCTGCAATCATCCATCACAGAATTAAAAGGAATCGGAGAGAAGACTTCGCTGCCTTTTGCGAAGGTTGGCATACATACAGTATTGGATCTGCTGGAATACTATCCAAGAGATTATGAGATCTATGAAGAGCCGGTGGAACTTACAGAGATCGAGAGCGGGAAAAAATATGCAGTTCATGGATTTGTGGACTCTGTCTCTGAGGTGAAGCGCTTTGGAAAATATCAGATCTTCAGTGCCAGACTTCGGGTGGGAGAACAGGTGATTCAGGCTACCTGGTTTAATGTACCGTTTTTACGAAGAGTATTTCAGCGTGGAAGTCAGTATATTTTTCGCGGGATCATTGCGGAAAAGAATGGACAGTACCGGATGGAACAGCCGGAACATTTTACACTGGCAGACTATGACAAATTACTCTATGTGATGCAACCAAGATATCCACTGACTACGGGCCTGACGGAAAAAATGGTGGTGAAGTCGGTTCATCAGGTCATTGATGGAGGACAGGTTTATGTGCCGGAATATCTGCCGGAAGACATGCGAAGAGAATACAATCTGGAGTCTGAGTGGGATGCCGTGCGGCAGGTGCATTTTCCAGCCAATGAGCAGGTGATGAGACAGGCGAGAAAGAGGATCGTGTTTGATGAGTTCCTTCTGTTTATATTGGGAATCCGTCGGATGAAAGAACAGCAGGAAGAACTGGTCAACGAGATGCCTATGGTGGAAGTCAGCGAGACAGCCCGGCTGATCGAGGCTCTTCCTTATGAACTGACGAATGCACAGATGAGAGTCTGGCGGGAAATTGTATCGGATATGACCGGAACAAAGGTTATGAGCCGTCTGGTGCAGGGAGATGTGGGCTCCGGCAAGACGATTCTTGCAGTACTGGCATTGATCATGGCAGGCTGCAATGGATATCAGGGAGCTTTGATGGTGCCCACAGAAGTGCTGGCAAAGCAGCATTACCAGTCGGTGAAGGAATTGCTGGAGACCCATCACATCCCACTTCGTCCCATTTTGCTGACAGGTTCCATGACGGCGAAGGAAAAGCGGCTGGCAAGAGAAGAGGTCGAGAGCGGCAAAACGCAGATCGTTATCGGAACCCATGCTTTGATCCAGGAAAAAGTGATCTATCGGAATCTGGGACTGGTGGTGACAGATGAGCAGCACCGTTTTGGTGTGAAGCAGCGGGAAATGCTGGCAGAGAAAGGGCGGATGCCTCATGTACTGGTTATGAGTGCCACGCCGATCCCGCGGACATTGGCCATCATTATTTATGGAGATCTGGATATTTCTGTAGTGGATGAGATGCCGGCGCACAGACTTCCTATCAAGAACTGTGTAGTGGATGAATCTTATCGCCCCAATGCGTATCGTTTCATGAAAAAAGAAGTGGAAGCAGGTCATCAGGTCTATATTATCTGCCCGATGGTGGAGGAAAATGAAGAACTGGAGTTGGAAAATGTCACAGACTATACCGAAAAGCTGAAAGGGATCCTGCCGGAATTTCAGATCAGCTGTCTTCATGGAAAGATGAAGCCAAAAGAAAAAAATGAGATTATGGAAGCATTTGCGGATGGACAGATCCAGATTCTGGTATCCACTACGGTGATCGAGGTTGGTATCAATGTGCCTAATGCCACAGTTATGATGGTGGAAAATGCAGAACGCTTTGGTCTGGCGCAGCTTCATCAGCTCCGTGGCCGGGTAGGAAGAGGGAGAGATCAGTCTTACTGCATCTTTATGAGTGGCAGCAAAGGAAAAGAGACCAAGAAACGCCTGGAAGTTCTGAATCAGTCCAATGACGGCTTTTATATTGCCAGTGAAGATCTGAAGCTGCGCGGACCTGGTGATCTGTTTGGAATCCGCCAGAGTGGTGTGCTGGAGTTCCGTATGGGAGATGTATTCCAGGATTCCCGCGTGCTGGAGCAGGCAAGCGAAGCGGCAGGACGGATTCTGGAGGAAGACGCAGAACTTGCACTTCCAAAACATGAAAAATTAAAAGAACGCCTGGAAACAGCCATGGCCAAAGGTGGGGAGAACTTAAGTCTGTAATGACAAAATCTGACAGTGTATGATCTGCCGGTCTGCATATACTAAGGTCGTAACAAACAACCAATGGAGGGCTTTATTATGGCAGGTTCTACAAACAAAGCAGCAGTACCGGAGGCAAAGGGAGCACTGGATCGTTTTAAATACGAGGTTGCGAGCGAGATCGGTGTACCGCTGAGCGACGGTTATAATGGAGACCTTACGTCCAGACAGAATGGATCTGTGGGCGGTTATATGGTCAAAAAGATGATCGAGGCGCAGGAGCGCAAGATGGCAGGAAAATAGAATATGAGCGAGATCTTAGCAATTAAGATACTCCTGTGATAAAGCGGGTGAAAAGTCTGAGAACAGGCTTTTCACCCTTGCTTTTGGTAAAGATAAAGAAAATCAGCTTCTGTATTTTTCCATTGACATTTCTCTGATACTTGTTATAATAGCATTTGTTCTGAAAAATGCAAATGATTTGCAAATGCATTGTATTTGCAATCTTAAGCGATATGACGGGAAATGAGAGGAGACAGATATATGTTGATGGAAGTGATCATAGATACAGCGTTGGACAGTATAAAGCTGCTGCCATTTTTGTATATTACGTATTTACTGATCGAGCTGATCGAACACAAGGTCGGGGAGGCAGGCAGAGCAAGGATCGGTGCAGCAAAAAAATCAGGTCCAATCTGGGGAGCATTGTTTGGAATCATCCCTCAATGCGGATTTTCAGCGGCGGCTTCCAGCTTGTATGCAGGAAGGATCATTACCATTGGTACGTTGATGGCAGTGTATCTTTCTACATCAGATGAGATGCTTCCGATCCTGATCTCATCCTCTGTGGGGATTACGCGGATCCTGCATCTGCTTCTGGTAAAGGCGGGAATTGCCATGGTCTCGGGTATAGCCATTGATCTGGTGATCCGGGACTGCAGAAAGACTGCAGAAGAGAAACATCATCATCATAATCATGAAGGGGAGCAGGGGTGTGAGGAGCGTCTTGCGCTGGCTGCTCTTCGCCATACGATGGAAGTATTTATCTATATTGCAGGTATTTCATTTTTGCTGAATCTTGGAATCGCAGCTATTGGAGAAGCAACACTGGCAGGATTTTTCATTTCTATCCCGGTGCTGGGAGAATTTCTGGCAGCGTTGGTGGGGTTGATCCCGAACTGTGCATCTTCTGTAGTGATCACAGAGCTTTATCTGTCAGGTGTGATCGGAGCCGGAGCTATGATGTCAGGTCTTCTGGTCAATGCGGGAGTCGGGATCCTGGTTCTGCTCCGGATCGATCATGACCGGAAGGAGACGGCGAAGATCATAGCGGCACTGTATGCCCTGGGCGTGTTCTGGGGGCTTGTCATCCATGTGCTGGGAGTGGTATTCTAATAGAAGTGTCTGAGAGAGGAAGAGACGTATGACAGGAGAAAATCATTATGCGACGGCAAGCCGCAGAAAAATACTGGAGATCTTAAAGGAAAGCAAGGATAAGACTGTCACAGCTGCTCAGATCGGTGAGAAGCTTCGTCAGATGAACAGTGAAGTCAATATTACCACCATCTACCGGTATCTGGATCGACTGGAGAAGGACGGAACGGTGATCCGTTATGTATCCGGGCAAGGTTCCCAGGCTGCTTATCAGTATGTGGAGCAGGGCAAAGGCTGTTGCGACCATCTGCACCTTCAATGTGTAAAATGTGGTCGGATCTATCATCTGGACTGCGCCTTTATGAAAGAAATCTCAGAACATATTGAGAAAGACCATGGTTTTGAATTACAGTGCCGGAACTCTGTGTTATATGGAATCTGTAAAGACTGCAAGACCATGAAGGCATGAGGAGAGTGACAAGATGGCAATGGATATTTATCTGATCCGTCATGGAGAGACGGACTGGAATAAAACGAAACGGCTGCAGGGAGTGACAGATATTCCGCTGAATGCCTGCGGGATCGAACTGGCAGAAAAGACAGCAGAGGGGCTTAAAGATGTGCCCTTTGACCGGATCTATACAAGCCCTCTGATCCGTGCAAAGAAGACGGCAGAGATCATTCGCGGAGACCGGCCTGTTGAGCTGGTGGTGACGGATGGATTGAAAGAGATCAGCTTTGGAGAATATGAAGGATTGTGTCATGAGCCGGAGCATTATACGATCCCAAAGCCCGGATTTCGAAAATTTTTTGAAGATCCGGAGCATTTCGAGACTCCGCCGGGAGGAGAGAGTCTGGCGCATCTGATCAAACGGACATCCTCTTTTGTGAAAAGTGTGATCAATGATCCGGAAAATGACGGAAAGACATTTTTGATGGCATCTCATGGAGCAGCGATCCGGGGAATTATGTCAGGACTCCTTAACTTGCCGATTGCACAGTTCTGGAGTGGTACGGTACATAAAAACTGTGGTGTGACCTGCCTTCATGTGGAGAACGGACAGGTTACAATCACCTTTGAAAATCGGATTTATTACTAAATAGATAGGAAAAATAACTGGACTGGTCAAAAAATATAAAACTGGATATTTAATTGTAACCAGTCATAGGCTAATATAGGTTCCAGCAAGCAGCGGAAGGCAGGAAAATGCTTGTCTTCCGTTCTTTTATTACAAGGAGGTTCAGTATTATGAGCACAAGAGAAGCATCTGCTGGAAAGAGTATTACCGTATCGGAGATCGCAATTACAGGAGTATGTATTGCACTGACATTTGTGGCAACCGGATTCATCAACATCCGTCTGCCGATCGCAGCCAATGGAGGACTGGTTCATCTGGGAAATGTGCCGTTGTTCCTTGCAGCTATCATTTTCGGAAAACGGACAGGAGCGTTGGCTGGTTCTTTTGGAATGGCATTGTTTGATCTGATGGGCGGCTGGGTATTATGGGCACCATTCACCTTTGTAATTGTTGGTCTTATGGGATTCACAGTAGGAGCTATCACAGAGAATCACAAGGGATTCAGATGGAATGCACTGGCGATTGCTGCTGCATGTGTGATCAAAATTGTAGGTTATTATATTGCAGAAGGATTTATCTATGGTAACTGGGTTGCGCCGGTAACGTCCATTCCGGGTAACCTGGTACAGATCGGTGTGGCAGCAGTTCTGGTACTTCCGATTGCAGAGGTGGTCAGAAGAGCTATTCGCAGATAATAGGAGAGTATGGCACGGTGGGAGCAGATGGTTTCTGCCGTGTATGCAGTTACACGAAAATGGAGGATAACATATGTACAAGATCATGACCCCGGGTCCGACCCAGGTAAGAGAAAATGTCCGCATGGCGAGAAGCCTTGCGTGCACCAATCCGGATCTGGATCCGGCATTTTATGATTATTATAAGGAGACCTGTGAGCTGATCAGCGAATTATTGGAGACGAAGAATACCGCTTATATTCTTGACGGAGAAGGTATTCTTGGTCTGGAGGCTGCCTGTGCATCCCTGACAGAGCCTGGCGATAAAGTGCTGGTGGTTGATAACGGTATTTATGGCAAAGGATTTGCTGATTTTGTGACCATGTATGGCGGGCAGGTGACATTCTATGAATCCACGTATACCCAGGCGGTAGATGTGAAAGAGTTCAGAGCATTTCTGGAAGAACATCACGATTTTAAGTATGCAACACTGGTTCACTGTGATACTCCAAGCGGTGTTCTGAATCCAGTGGAGGAATTAAGCCGTGCCCTTCATGAGTATGGCATTATGACCATTGTGGATTCGGTATCTGCCATGATGGGAGAACCTCTTCGTGTGGATGAAGGACAGATCGATATTGTCTGCGGCGGTTCTCAGAAAGCGGTATCAGCGCCTCCTGGACTGACTTTTGTAACTGTCAGTGATGCAGCCATGAAAGCGATGGAAGAGAGAAAGACACCGATTGCATCCTTCTACGCCAATATTCTGGTGTTCAAGGATTACTATAAAAACCTGTGGTTCCCGTATACTATGCCGATCAGTGATATTTATGGTCTTCGTACAGCTCTGGAGAATGTAAAAGCAGATCCGGATCGTTATGAGCGTCATAAACAGATGGGTGAATTGACCAGACGGACAGTGAAGGAGATGGGATTGTCTCTCTATCTGGAAAATGGGTATTCCAATACGGTAACAGTCATTCGTGTGCCGGATGGAATCAAAGCAGATGATATTCTGGAACTGATGAAGAAGGATCATAATATCATGATCGCCGGAAGCTTTGATGTACTGACAGGTCAGGTGATCCGCATCGGTCATATGGGCGAGAATGCCAATGAAGCGGATGTAGTTGAGACACTGGAAGCTTTGAAATCAGTTTTAAACAAACTGTCTGCTTAACAGATTTTTTATGATTTTAACAAAATTGACGTGGAGTAACGATTCAAGGCTATCGTGAACAAAAGTAAAGAATCCGTTCATTACAAAAAAGGGCTGCTGTCATAATTGACAGCAGCCCTTTTGAGGCTGATTAATAAGAAGTCTGTACTTCGGTACATGGATCAGCTCCATAGTAGGGAAGTCTTCCTTCACTGTATCCATATGCGAAATAATGTTCCAACAGTCCCTGTGCATTCTTGCCGACTACCTTTGCAACATCCGGGTAGGTATTGTAATAGTAGATCGGATCAAGCTTCGGCAGATCAGAATCAGCATTGTTCGGGTCTGCGGGCGGGATTGTCATCAGGAATGCTTTGCGCTCTTCAGCGGTATCAACGTGTCCGGCAGCGGCACGCCACTCTGCCTGCTGATTTGCATAACGTCCTTCAGCCATTCCACTGGTCTGGTAATGATTGAACAGTGCCTGGGGATCGAATCCAACTGCGTTAGCTACATCCGGGTATTTCCAGAAGTAGTAGTTGTAGTCGAATGCGGATTCAGCTTTTGATGGGAATGCACCGATCGTGGTTGCCAGAACAAGGGCACACATGGTGCCAAGCAACATTTTACTTTTCTTAAATTTCAAATCTGTCACCTCCATAAGGCTTATTTTCATATTCTTAGCATACCATTAAAATCGACAGGATTCAACAAAAAAAGACCTGATATGCAGGTCTTTTTTTGTTACATCTTATTTACTGTGAAGACAGATCGGCCAGTTTGTATTTCTGGGCATAATTATCGAAACATTTGAGATATGCAGCATCCTTCATGTGACGGACACTCTTCAGATACTCATGAGTATCGAATTCATCACTGTCAGTCTCGATCATGGCAACTGCTACGTTGGAACAGTGAGCTGCGATACGCTCCAGGTTAGTCAGCAGATCGTTGAATGCGAATCCCTGCTGGAATTCACAGGTTCCATCCTGCAGACGACCGATGTGGCGGGTCTTCAGTTCGTTGCAAAGAATACCGATCAACTCGCGCAGAGGCTCTACCTTAGCAGCCATCTCCAGATTATCTTCACAGAACGCATCAACGGTCAGATCAACCACTTCCTGAACTGCACTCTGAAGAATGCGGATCTCGTCCTGAGCGGATGGAGAGAAGGTGATCTTCTTCTCGGACAGCTCACTGGCAACTTTGGAAATATTGACTGCATGGTCACCCAGACGCTCAAAGTCACTTAAAGTATGCAGAAACTTGGACACCTGCTGGGTCTGCTGCGGAGACATGCTGTGTCCGGTCAGCTGCATAAGATAAGTGCCAAGCTTATCTTCGTATTTATCAATCAGGTTTTCCTTCTGTTGGATCTTATTATATTTATCCTGGGAATAATCCTTCAGCAGGGCAAATGCACGATTCAGATTCTTGCGGGCTTTTTTTGCCATACCGTTCATGGCGGTATGACTCTGGGTGATAGCCAGTGCCGGGTAAGCAAGGAAACGCTCCTCCAACAGATCAAAATCAGCCTGCTCTTCCAGGTCCTCCGGATCTTCTTTGATCAGCCAGAAGACCAGCTTCTCAATCTTGGAGATAAATGGTACCAGCACCAGGATGGTAGCCATACGGAAGACGCTGTTCATCAGGGCAACGGTTACCGGGCTCATGGTCAAATCCATAAATGAGAAGTGAACTACAGCGTTTACACTGTAGAACACGATGGACCAGAATACCATGCCGAATAAGTCATTCAGCAAGTAGATCAGGGCGGTACGCTTTCCGTTACGGTTGGTTCCGATGGAAGAGAGCAGTACCGGACATGCAGCACCGACACCGATACCCATGGTGATCGGGAGAGCAGCTGCAAAGCTGATGCTTCCGGTTACGGATAGTGCCTGCAGAATACCGACGGATGCAGAAGCACTCTGGAGAACTGCAGTAAACAGAATACCTACAATGATACCCATGAACGGGTTTTCAAAGGTGGTAAGCAGATTTACAAAATGCGGGTTCTCTTTCAGAGGGGATACGGCGCCACTCATGGTCTGCATACCGACCATCAGGATGGCAAAACCAAGCATGATGTCGCCCACATTTTTATAGGTTGTCTTTTTGACAAACATCTTGAAGATGATACCAATGATAGCAACAATGGCTGAAATAGTTGCGGTGGACAGAAGCTGTGCAATTCCACTGGAACCCTCAATGTAGGACAGACACAGGATCCAGCCGGTGACGCTGGTACCGATATTGGCACCCATGATGATACCGATGGCCTGGGATACCTTCATCATACCAGAGTTTACGAATCCGACTACCATAACAGTGGTTGCGGATGAAGACTGGATAATGGCGGTTACTGCGGTTCCGAGAAGCAGTCCCTTGATAGGAGTGCTGGTAAGCTTGTACAATACAAGCTCAAGTTTGTTTCCTGCCACACTTTTCAGGCCGTCTCCCATGAGAGACATACCGAAGAGGAATAATGCAACTCCGCTTAAAAGGGTCAGGATAATCATTATGCCATTCATATGTTTTTTCTTTCTCTCCTATGTGATTTTTACACGTACTTCATTATTATAAAACATTTTACACTGCTTTTACAATAATTTTACTCATTTTTATGGAAATAAACGAAAAAAACTGCCGGATAGGGACAAATTCATCCAAATCCGACAGTTAAAAGAGCTATTAAAGTTTTTGATTACAGATCTTTTCCGGTCAGCATTTTATATGCCTGCAGATATTTGTCGATGGTCTTATCTACGATTTCCTGCGGCAGAGTCCAGTTGTTGTCTGGATTTGCTTTGAGCCAGTCGCGGGCAAACTGTTTATCGAAGGACGGCTGACCATGTCCCGGCTCATAACCATCTGCCGGCCAGAAACGGGAGCTGTCCGGAGTGAGCATCTCGTCACCGATGACCAGATTACCTTCCTCGTCCAGACCAAATTCGAATTTGGTATCTGCAATGATAATTCCTTTGCTCAGTGCATATTCTGCACATTTTTTATAAAGAGCGATGGTATTGTCCCGAAGAAGCTCTGCATATTTCTGCCCTTTTCCTGGGAAATACTTTTCCAGATGAGCAATGCTCTGTTCAAAGGAGATGTTTTCGTCATGATCTCCAATCTCAGCCTTGGTGGACGGAGTGTAGATCGGCTCCGGAAGCTTGTCGGACTCTTTCAGACCTTCTGGAAGAGTAATACCACAGACGGTTCCGTTCTCTTTATAGCTTGCCCAGCCGCTTCCGGTGATGTATCCGCGGACGATACACTCGATCGGCAGCATCTGAAGCTTTTTACACATCATGGATTTGCCTTCGTATTTGGGCTGCTGGAAAAATTCCGGCATATCTTTTACATCAACAGAGATCATATGGTTCGGAAGAATATCCTTGGTCATGTCGAACCAGAACTTGGACATCTGGGTCAGGACAGTACCTTTTTTGGTCACTTCATTATGAAGGATCACATCAAAACAGCTGATGCGATCTGTGGCAACCATGATCAGACTGTCGCCGTTATCATAGATCTCACGTACTTTACCTTCTTTGATCGGTTTTAATTCCTGCATGCTTTCACACCTCTTCGTTTGTGTTATCAATAATCACCGTAAACGTATCATTATTGGACCATGACTGTCAATCAACTTTTTTTAATAAGTCTTCATAAGCAGAAATGGAAAATAAAGTTAAAACAAACTAACTTATAAAATGCGAATGTTAGTATGGAACACAAAAAACACAAACTAGATATTGTGTATTGTAATAAAAAAACTGGAAAAATATACTTGGTATTGCAATTCTAAATGCGAGTGTTATAATTTCAACTGGATTATTATTGTCAGAAATGAGTTGTATATAGCTAACAATATACAACTGCTATATTTGGCAGATAATGAAAATATATGTCAGGAGGTATTGTTGATGAAAGACTGGAAACAGTGGGATGGTTTTGAAGGCCGTCAATGGAAGGAAGAAATCAATGTAAGAGACTTCATCCAGAAGAACTACACACCATATGATGGGGATGAATCCTTTTTGGAAGGAGCAACGGAAGCAACAGATAAGCTTTGGGGAATCCTTCAGGGACTGCAGAAAGAGGAGCGTGCAAAAGGCGGCGTTCTGGATATGGATACGGATATTGTGTCCGGTATCACTTCACATGGTGCAGGATATCTTGGCGAGGATACGAAGGAGCTGGAGCAGGTTGTTGGTCTGCAGACAGATAAGCCTCTGAAGCGTGCATTCATGCCATATGGAGGAATCAAGATGGCTGAGCAGGCATGCCAGACCAATGGCTTTGAACCGAGCCCGGAGCTTCACAAGATCTTTACAGAATACTGCAGAACTCATAACCAGGGCGTATTCGATGCTTACACACCGGAGATGAAGAAAGCACGTCACAACAAGATTATCACCGGACTTCCGGATACTTATGGAAGAGGCCGTATTGTAGGTGATTATCGCCGTGTGGCTCTGTATGGAATTGATTTTCTGATGGAGAAGAAGGCGGAAGACTTTGCAAACTGCGGAGATGGAACCATGACCGATGATGTGATCCGTCAGAGAGAAGAGATCAGCAGACAGTATCAGGCACTTGGACAGATGAAGAAGATGGCTGAAATATATGGATACGATATTTCCGAACCGGCAAAAACTGCAAAAGAAGCAGTTCAGTGGCTGTATTTTGGATATCTGGCAGCTGTAAAGACCCAGAACGGAGCAGCTATGAGTGTTGGCCGTGTATCCACTTTCCTTGATATTTATATTCAGAGAGATCTGGAAAATGGAACTATCACTGAGAAAGAGGCACAGGAGCTGATCGATCATTTCGTAATGAAGCTTCGTATGGTAAAATTCGCAAGAATCCCGTCCTACAATCAGCTGTTCTCCGGTGACCCGGTATGGGCAACGCTGGAAGTTGGCGGAATCGGCGTAGACGGACGTTCCATGGTAACCAAGAACGATTTCCGTTTCCTGCATACTCTGGTAAATATGGGACCGAGCCCGGAGCCGAACCTGACCGTTCTGTATTCCTCCAAGCTGCCGGAGAATTTCAAAAAGTTCGCAGCAGACATTTCCATCTGTACCAGCTCTGTGCAGTATGAGAATGACGATGTGATGAAGCCGGTATGGGGCGATGATTACTCTATCTGCTGCTGTGTATCTGCAACACAGACAGGTAAAGAGATGCAGTTCTTCGGAGCAAGAGCAAACCTGGCAAAATGCCTGATGTATGCCATCAATGGCGGTGTGGATGTGAAGACCAGAGAACAGGTGGGACCGGCATATAAACCGATCATTTCCGAGTACCTGGATTATGACGAAGTCGTTGCCAAATATGATGTAATGATGGACTGGCTGGCAGGACTGTATGTAAATGTACTGAACCTGATCCAGTATATGCATGACAAATATTACTATGAGGCAGCTGAGATGGCTCTGATTGATACCGATGTCAGAAGAACCTTTGCTACCGGTATTGCAGGATTCTCCCATGTAGTTGACTCTTTGAGTGCCATCAAATATGCAAAAGTAAAATGCGTTCGTGACGAGACTGGTATTGTTGTTGATTACGAGACCGAGGGAGATTTCCCAAGATACGGCAATGATGATGACAGAGCAGATGATATTGCAGTATGGCTTCTGAAGACCTTCCTTGACAAGATCAAGAAGCATCACACCTATCGTGATTCTGAGCCGACTACCTCTATTCTGACCATTACTTCCAATGTGGTATACGGCAAGGCAACTGGAAGCATGCCGGATGGAAGAAAAGCAGGTGAACCGCTGTCCCCGGGAGCAAATCCGAGCTACGGTGCAGAGAAGAACGGTCTTCTGGCTTCCCTTAACTCTGTTGCAAAACTTCCTTATGAATGGGCATTGGACGGAATCTCCAATACTCAGACCATCAACCCGGATGCACTGGGCCACAGCGAGGAAGAGCGCGTGAACAATCTGGTACAGGTTATGGACGGATACTTTGATCAGGGTGCACATCACCTGAATGTCAATGTATTTGGAAAAGAGAAACTGATCGATGCGATGGAACATCCGGAGAAAGAAGAGTATGCAAACTTCACCATCCGCGTGTCCGGCTACGCTGTAAAATTCATCGACCTTACCAGAGAACAGCAGATGGATGTTATCTCGAGAACCTGCCATACTGCTATGTAAGGAATGACGGATATGACAGATACGGCATTGACGGGACAGGTACATTCTCTGGAGACCTTCGGCCTGGTGGATGGTCCGGGAGTCCGGTGCGTGGTATTTTTGCAGGGCTGTAAGATGCGATGCAGATACTGTCACAATCCGGAGACCTGGAGTCAGCAGGGCGGTGAGACCTGGACGGCAGAAGATCTGTTCCGGAAAGTGTACCGCTATCGAAATTACTGGGGAAAGGACGGGGGACTCACAGTCAGTGGTGGGGAGCCCCTTCTCCAGATGGAATTTGTAACTGAATTTTTTAATCTGGCAAAGAAAAAGCAGGTGAATACCGCACTTGATACTTCCGGCAACAGTTTTTGCCTGGAATCATCTTATCTGGAACGATTTGACAGACTGATGGATCTGACGGATCTGTTTCTGCTGGATATCAAGGCAGTGGACGCCTCTCTTCACAAACAGTTGACTGGACAGGATAACGCAGGAATCCTGGCACTGGCTCACTACCTGGCGGATCATGGGAAATCCTTGTGGATCCGAAGGGTACTGGTGCCGGGGCTTACGGATTCTGAAGAGGATCTGACGGCTCTTCGGGATCTGGCAAGATCCTTGCCGACCCTGAAACGGTTGGAAGTTCTTCCTTATCATACACTGGGAACGTTCAAATGGGAGAAGCTTGGCATTCCCTACTCGCTGGAAGGTACACCGGTGCCAACCAAAGAGCAGGTGGCACAGGCCGAAGCAATCCTGGAAGTGAACAAGTATCAATAAAGACTCTTATCAATAAAATTCTTCAACAGGAGGTGCCAAACAGTGCCTCCTGTTGCATTTTTAATGAAAGAATTTTTACTGTTAGATATAACTAAAAAAATTAACGAGAACTTTTTTCAATAAAGTGAGTTAAGGGTGGAATTTTGTCGGATGAGAACGTATAATGCTGGAAAACAAAACAACTGGAGGTAAATATCATGAAAAACATTTTTAGTAGTATTGACTGGAAGAAGACTGGATTATTTGCAGCAGGTGTTGCATTTGGAACCGCAGGCATTAAAGTTCTCTCCAGCGATGATGCAAAGAAAGTATATACCAACTGTACCGCAGCTGTTCTTCGCGCAAAGGATTGTGTAATGAAGACAGCTACTACCATTCAGGAGAACGCAGAGGATATCTATGCAGAAGCTGTTCAGATTAACGAGGACAGAGCAGCAGAAGAAGATGCAAAAGTAGAAGAGTCTCTGGATGAAGAAGTATCTGCTGATGAAGAGGGTGCAGAATAAGCATTATGAAATTCATAATCAAACATGAGATCAGGGGCCGCATTCGTATACATGCGGCCCAAAGTCGGATGAGCGCTGTTCAGGCAGATACACTTGCATATTATGTAGGAAAGCTTGAAGGCGTGACTTCTGTAAAAGTGCAGGAACGTGTACAGGACGCAGTGATCTGTTATACCGGAGACCGAGAGACACTGATCCTGGCGTTGCGGCAGTTCGCTTATGAGAATGTGGAAGTTCCGGAGCAGGTACTGGCAAGCTCCAGCCGCGCACTGAACAGTGAATACTGGGAGAAGCTGGTGACGGCCGTGGTCTTAAGAGCCGGAAGCAAGATGTTCCTGCCTTATTCCATCCGTTCTGTGATAGCAGCAGTAAAATCTGTAAAATATCTGTGGCATGGAATCTGCACACTGGCACACGGCAAGCTGGAAGTTCCGGTACTGGATGGAACAGCCATCGGTGTATCTGTGTTCCGTGGCGATATGGAGACTGCATCTTCCGTGATGTTCCTTCTGGGAATCGGTGAGATCCTGGAGGAATGGACCCACAAGAAATCTGTGGCAGATCTGGCGCGGAGCATGTCTCTTCACGTAGAGAAGGTATGGCTGCAGCGTGACGGACAGGAGATTCTTGTTCCATCTGAACAGATTGAACCGGGCGATAAAGTTGTTGTCCGCATGGGCAACATGGTTCCGTTTGACGGTGTAGTTGTAACTGGTGACGGTATGGTCAACCAAGCCTCTATGACTGGTGAATCCATCCCGGTTCATAAGAGCGAAGGAAGCACTGTCTATGCAGGAACTGTTCTGGAAGAAGGCGAGTTGACCGTTCTGGTCCGTGAAGTGACTGGTTCTGGAAAATTTGATAAAATCGTATCTATGATCGAAGAGTCTCAGAAACTGAAATCCTCTATGGAAGGAAAAGCAGAGCACCTGGCAGATCGTCTGGTGCCGTATACACTGGGCGGAACAGCATTGGTCTATCTGTTGACCAGAAATGTGACCAAGGCACTGGCGGTACTGATGGTAGATTTTTCCTGTGCACTGAAGCTTGCTATGCCAATCTCAGTACTGTCAGCTATCAGAGAGGCAGGAACCTATGATGTGACCGTTAAAGGAGGCAGATATCTGGAAGCCATTGCAGAGGCAGATACCATCGTCTTTGATAAGACCGGTACTCTGACCAAGGCAAAACCGACGGTTGTGGATGTGGTTCCATTCGTGGATGAAGACCCCGACGAACTGCTTCGTCTGGCAGCCTGTATGGAAGAGCATTTTCCACACTCTATGGCAAAAGCGGTTGTAGAAGCAGCGAAAGTAAGAGGGCTGTCCCATGATGAGCGTCATGCAAAGGTGGAGTATGTGGTGGCGCATGGCATTTCTACCACGATCGAAGGCAAGAAAGCTGTGATCGGAAGCCAGCATTTTGTATTTGAAGATGAGAAATGTGTGATCCCGGAGGGCATGCAGGAGAGATTCGATGCAGTTCCGGAGGAATATTCTCATCTGTACCTGGCGGTGGAAGGCAGGCTGGTAGCAATCATCTGTATTGAAGACCCGCTGCGTCCGGAAGCTGTTGATGTAATCCAGGGCCTTAAGAAAGCAGGTATCAGCAAAGTAGTCATGATGACTGGAGACAGTGACCGTACCGCTCGTGCCGTGGCTTCAAAAGTAGGCGTGGATGAGTATTATTCTGAGGTCCTGCCAGAAGACAAGGCATCTTTTGTAGATAAGGAACGCTCTGCTGGAAGAAAGGTTATCATGATCGGGGATGGTATCAATGATTCACCGGCATTGTCCGCGGCTGATGTTGGAATTGCTATCAGTGATGGCGCGGAAATTGCCAGAGAGATTGCGGATGTGACCATCAGCGCAGACAATCTGGAAGAACTGGTGAAGTTAAAACAGATCAGCAATGGACTGATAAAACGGATCCATCAGAATTACCGTGTGATCGTAGGATTCAATATGGGTCTGATCATTCTGGGCGTTGCAGGTATCCTCCAGCCGACCACATCCGCATTGTTCCACAATACTTCTACACTGTTGATCAGTTTGAAGAGTATGACGGATCTGCTCCCGGAAGTGTAAAATCGATAATGAATCAAATATAAAATAAGCAAGAAGAACTGTTGGGGTGGACTTGACAGTTCTTTTTGTATATTCTGCAAAATATTTTTTGACAAAAAAAACACAAGGCTCTATAATAAAGACAGATTTGGGCATATAAGCAATAAGGAGGACTCAGAATGGAAGAGAGACAGATCTCAAAAGCGGTAATCAAACGGCTTCCGAGATATTACCGATATCTTGGCGAGATGCTGAATAATGGAGTCGAGCGCATTTCTTCCGGTGAGCTGAGCACGAAAATGCAGGTGACGGCATCTCAGATCAGGCAGGATCTGAACAATTTTGGCGGATTTGGACAGCAGGGATATGGATATAATGTGAAATTCCTGTACGATGAGATCGGCAAGATTCTGGGTGTGGACAAGAAGCATCCTATGATCATTATTGGTGGTGGTAATTTCGGACATGCTCTGGCAAACTATGATTTTGAAAAGAACGGATTTATCACAAAGGCAATCTTTGATGTTCGTCCCAGCCTGGTAGGAACTGATGTGCGTGGTATTCCGGTACTGATGATGGATGAGCTGGAAGATTTTGTGGCTCGTGAGCATATTGAGATTGCAGTACTGACGCTTCCGAAGGATCGTGTGGCAGAGACGGCTGACCGTCTGGTTCGCTGTGGAATCAAGGCATTGTGGAACTTTGCACATCTGGATCTGAAAGTTCCGGATGATGTGGTAGTGGAAAATGTTCATCTGGTAGACAGTCTGATGCAGTTATCTTATCGAATCAGCAGCTATGAAAATGAACACAAAAAGGAAGAAGTATAAGGAACGAGGGTCTGTTATTGTATACAGACCCTTTTGCTCATTTAGTTAAAATGAAAGAGTATAGAAACGTAGATCAGAAGATTCTGGAAAAACTTCCTGAAAGACCGAAAAGGTCTCATAAAGGAATGTTTGGAAAAGCACTGTGTATGGCGGGAAGTGTTAACATGGCAGGCGCAGCATATTTGTGCGCGGGAGCAGTGTATCGAAGCGGTGCAGGTCTGGTGAGGATCCTGACACCGGAAGAAAACCGGGTGATCCTGCAGACACTTCTGCCTGAAGCAGTGATGACTACTTTTGAGCAGGATGAACGGGAAGCGCTGGATAACATACTGGAAGAAGCACTTTCCTGGGCGACAGTGGCAGCCATTGGTCCAGGGCTTGGAAGAAAGCCATGGGCATATCACATGATGAAGCTGACGCTTCAGAAATTTCACGGGCCGCTGGTGATCGATGCGGATGCGCTTAATATTCTGTCAGAACATATGGAATGGCTGGAACAGCATGAAGGAGATGTGATCCTGACCCCTCATGTAGGGGAATTTTCTCGACTGACAGGTGTGGAATCCCGGGAAATCAGTAAAGATATTTCAGGATGGGCTGCTGCTTTTGCAAGAGAACATCATTGCATCTGCATTCTGAAGGATGCACCCTCCGCAGCAGCACTGCCAGATGGAACTTGTTATGTGAACACTACAGGCAACAGTGGAATGTCCACCGGAGGAAGCGGCGATGTGTTGACGGGAATTCTGACAGGCCTGCTGGCTCAGAAAGTTGATCCTTCAGATGCAGCGCTTCTGGGCATGTGGCTTCACGGAAGAGCCGGGGATCTGGCGATGGAGCAGGAAGGCGTATATGGTCTTCTGGCAAGGCATCTGCTGGAGTATCTGCCCGGTGCTATGAAGAAAGCATAAGTCCGGACAGATGAAAGGCAGATTTAAAATATAGGCGACAAAAGGAGAATGATACAATGAAACATTACATGAGAGTATGTGCAGAGATCAATCTGGATGCAGTGGCATATAATTTTAAAAGCATGAAGGATAATCTGACGCCGGGAACGAAGATGGTGGCTGTTGTGAAGACAGATGGTTATGGGCATGGTGCGGTGCCGATCGCTCAGATGGTGGAGGCATATGATTATATCTGGGGATATGCAGTGGCAACCATTGAGGAGGCGCTGCTGCTTCGCAAGGCAGGCATCACAAAACCAATCCTGATCCTTGGATTTGTATTCCCGGATGCCTATGAAGAAGTGGTGAAATACGATATCCGTCCGGCAGTATTTAAGCTGTCCATGGCCCGTCAGCTTTCTGAAGAAGCTGTCCGCCAGGGTAAGACCGTCCATGTACATATTAAAGTAGATACTGGTATGTCCCGTATTGGATTTAAAGATAATGCTGAGAGTGCTGATATTGTGAAAGAGATCAGCCAGCTGCCCAATCTGGATACAGAAGGACTGTTTACTCATTTTGCCAGAGCAGATGAAACAGATAAGACACCGGCAGAGGTACAGTTAAGTCGTTATCTTGCATTCAGCAGACTTCTGGAGGACAGAGGTGTGAATATCACGCTCCATCACTGTTCCAACAGTGCAGGTATCTTCGATCTGAAGCAGGCAAACCTTGATATGGTCCGTGCGGGAGTATCGATCTATGGCATGTACCCGTCTGATGAAGTTAATAAGTTTGCAGTGCCGATCACACCGGTACTGTCTTTGAAGAGCCATATTGTCTATATCAAAGAGCTGGAGGCTGGTGCGGCTGTCAGCTATGGAGGTACCTTTGTAGCTGAGAAAACCATGAAGGTGGCAACGGTTCCGGTGGGATACGGCGATGGATATCCGAGATCCCTGTCCAATAAGGGCTGGGTACTGATCCGCGGACAGAAAGCTCCGATTCTTGGAAGAGTCTGCATGGACCAGATGATGGTGGATGTATCTGTTATTCCGGAAGTGAAAGAAGGAGATCAGGTAACACTGATCGGCTCTGACGGCGGACAGGAGATCACGATGGAGGATCTGGGAGACCTGTCTGGAAGATTTAACTATGAACTTGCCTGCGACCTTGGAAAACGGGTTCCGCGTCGGTTCTGGAAAGACGGCAGGATCGTAGCTACACAGGATTATTTTTCATATACTGGAATAGAATAGAAATAGACAGGAAATACTCTGACTGCAAAATAAAACAGATCGGAGTGAAGAAAATTGATGATCAGACGCGGTGATGTCTACTATGCAGATCTCAGACCGGTGATCGGTTCCGAGCAGGGTGGGATCAGACCAGTCCTTATCATTCAGAATGATGTGGGCAACCGTCACAGCCCAACTGTGATCTGTGCGGCGATCACTTCAAAGATGAATAAGGCGAAGCTTCCTACCCATGTGGAACTGGACGCAGAAATCTGTCATATGGTGAAGGATTCAGTGATCCTGTTGGAGCAGCTGCGTACTATTGATAAAAAGAGACTGAGGGATAAAGTGTGTCATTTGGATGGAATTATCATAAAAAAAATCGATGATGCGCTGAAAATCAGCCTGGAGTTGGATACATAGACCTTGCAAAGAAGAAATCAAGATGTTACAATGTATCTTTAGGAACAAAAGAGTAGTAAAGGAGAGTTATATTTATGTCAGGACATTCAAAGTTCGCCAACATAAAACATAAAAAGGAGAAAAACGACGCTGCAAAGGGTAAGGTTTTTACCATTATCGGCCGTGAGATTGCCGTTGCAGTCAAAGAGGGCGGTCCGGATCCGAACAACAACAGCCGTCTTCGCGATGTTATTGCAAAAGCAAAAGCAAATAACATGCCTAATGATACGATTGACCGTGGTATCAAGCGTGCAGCAGGAGATGCGAATGCCGTTAACTACGAGCACGTTACATATGAAGGATATGGACCGAGCGGAATCGCTATTATTGTAGAAGCACTGACCGACAACAAGAACCGTACTGCTTCCAATGTACGTAACGCATTTACCAAAGGAAACGGAAGTCTGGGAACCAGTGGCTGTGTATCCTATATGTTCGATCAGAAGGGACAGATCATCATTGACCGCGAAGAGTGTGATATGGATGCTGACGATCTGATGATGATGGCTCTGGATGCAGGCGCAGAGGATTTCTCAGAGGAAGAGGACAGCTTCGAGATTCTTACTTCCCCGGATGATTTCTCAAAAGTCCGCGAGACACTGGAGAAGGAAGGCATTCCGATGGCTGAGGCTGAGATCACCATGATTCCGCAGAATTATGTGACTCTGAGTGATGAAAACGATATTAAATTCTTAAACCGTACACTGGATCTGCTGGATGAGGATGATGACGTTCAGGCAGTCTACCACAACTGGGATGAGTAAAATCTATGTTTAAAGAAGGAATATGCCCGTGCTGCCATGAGAAGATCCAGGTTCCGGAAGACAGGGATCAGATCATCTGCATGTTCTGCGGAAAAGAGATTTCCGTGGAGGAAGCACTGGAAAAACAGAAGAGTAAGATCCGTAAAGTATCGCAGGAAGAGTATGATCAGTATATGGATACAGCAAAAGCTGTTCTTGAGAAGCTGATCAGGGAGTGTGATAATCCTATGCAGAATTTCAGAAAGAACCTGTATGAGGGTGCTTTCAATGATTTCTGCAGTATCAACAGACCACTGTTTGAGGCAGTGGATATGATCTGCGGCAATGCAGAGGATGCAGACGGTGTGACAACTGAACTGACAGATCATTTGATAAATGCTGCAAAAGAGGAACTGGCAGGTGTGAAGTTCAAAGGTCATAAGAACCAGAAGCAGATGGACTATAATTTTCTGCTGAGTATTTATCTGGTGCCGTCGGCGGTGAAATATCCGGGTGAGTATTCAGAGCAATTTGCAGATCATCTGCTGGCAGACTGGAATCAGGCATTTGGAACCAATCTTGGGAAAGCTACCTATGAGGGAATTGCAGGCGGCTTCCGCAGAAAACTGTGTTATGTGACTACGGCTGTGTGCGAGGGCCTTGGAAAAGGAACCGACTGCTATGAGCTGAACGTTCTGAAACGTTATAGAGATGAGTATCTGGAGCATGCCAAGGGCGGCCATGAGCTTGTGGAAGAGTACTATGACATTGCACCGACCATCGTAAAACGTATGGAAAAAGAAGCGGATAAAGAGCAGATTTACAGAGCGTTGTATGAGGACTATCTGATGCCCTGCATCAGAAAGATCGAAGCGCAGGAATACGAAGAATGTCGTGATCTTTATGAATCTATGGTGGAAACACTCAAAGTAAAATATTTGATGTAAAAAACTGCCGTGGGGAAGATGCTCCACGGCAGTTCTGATATAAAACAAAAGGATCAAGGAGGATTTTACGAATGAGTAAAGAGTTCAGACCAGATACCATCTGCGTACAGGCAGGATGGAAACCAAAGAAAGGTGAGCCGAGAGTACTGCCGATCTATCAGAGCACGACATTTAAGTATGATACGACGGAAGAAATGGGCAGATTGTTTGCACTGGAGGAAGATGGATATTTCTACAGCAGACTTCAGAACCCGACCAACGATGCGGTAGCAGAGAAAATCTGTGAACTTGAGGGCGGTGTAGCTGCCATGCTCACATCTTCCGGTCAGGCAGCGAACTTCTATACGATCGCTAATTTGTGCCAGGCAGGGGATCACATTGTGTGTTCTGCAAAAGTATACGGGGGAACCTTTAATCTGTATGCAGCAACTATCCATAAAATGGGGATGGAGTGTACGTTTGTAGATCCGGATGCTCCGGCAGAAGAGATTGACAAGGCATTTCGTCCGAATACCAAGGCTGTGGTAGGTGAGACCATTGCAAATCCGGCTCTGACAATTCTGGATATTGAGAAGTTCGCAAAACTGGCTCATGCTCATGGCGTACCTCTGATCGTAGATAATACGTTTGCAACACCCATCAACTGCAGACCATTTGAGCACGGGGCGGATATTGTTACTCATTCCACCAGTAAATACATGGATGGACATGCCATGGCACTGGGCGGATGTATTGTGGACAGCGGTAATTTTGACTGGAATGCTCATGCTGAAAAATTCCCGGGTCTGACTACTCCGGACGAGACCTATCATGGTGTTGTCTATACAGAACGGTTTGGCAAGAAAGCATTTATCACCAAGGCAACTGCACAGCTTATGAGAGATCTGGGAAGTATTCCATCTCCGATGAATTCCTTCCTACTGAATGTGGGTCTTGAGACATTGCCTCTGCGTGTGGAAAAGCATTGCAGCAATGCAAAGAAGGTTGCAGAATTTCTGAAGAATCATGAGAAAGTGGAATTCGTAAACTGTGGTATGCTGGAAGGTGACCGTTATTATGAAGTCGCTCAGAAGTATATGCCAAACGGAACCTGCGGTGTTCTCTCCTTTGGTCTGAAAGGAACCAAGGAAGATGCAGTTCGTTTCATGGACAGCCTGAAGCTTTGTGCGATCGTGACTCATGTGGCGGATGCCCGTACCTGTGTACTTCATCCGGCAAGCCATACCCATCGTCAGATGAATGAGGAGCAGCTAAGAGAAGCGGGAGTGACCCCTGGCATGATCCGTCTGTCTGTGGGAATCGAGAATCCACAGGATATCATTGATGATTTGGCACAGGCTCTTGCAAATGTATAAATCAAATACAATTTTATAAGGATACATAGAAGACCGGTTTTTCTGGCATACTGAGAAAAAGTATGGCAGAAAGGCTGGTTTTTTATATGGCAGAAAATCAAGATGAACTGGAAAAATACGGACAGCCGGAGCAAAGAAGGAGAGAGGAATCTTCTCCGATCCAGCTGCTCACGATCATCGGAGAAGTAGAAGGGCATGAATGTCTGGCCGCAAACAGTAAGACAACCAAATATGAGCATGTGATTCCTATGCTGGCGGCAGTGGAGGAAAATCCACAGATCCGGGGGCTGCTGGTGCTGATCAATACGGTAGGCGGTGATGTGGAGAGTGGACTTGCCATTGCCGAGATGATCGCATCCATCAGTAAGCCCTCGGTGTCCCTGGTTCTGGGAGGCAGTCATTCGATTGGTGTTCCGTTGGCGGTGTCCACGGACTACTCCTTTATTGTACCGACAGGAACGATGATGATTCATCCGGTCCGGATGAATGGTCTGATCATAGGGGTGGCACAGACTTTTGAATATTTTCAGAAGATTCAGGACCGGATCGCCGGATTTATCACAGATCATAGTCGGATTTCCAAAGCGCGTCTGATGCAGCTGATGCTGGAAACCGGGGAACTGACCAAAGATGTGGGAAGTGTGCTGGTAGGTGAACAGGCAGTTTCCGAAGGGCTGATCGATGAGCTGGGTGGAATCCATGATGCTTATGACAAATTGTATAAAATGCTGGATTTGACAGAAACAAAATAAATAAAATTAACACTGAAAAGAGGTCAATATGACAGCTCCGGGATTCTTCCCGGAGCTTTTTTTCAGGCATTCTTAAGATTTCTGAAGAATTTCCAAAGTCGGTATTTTTGCGAAAAAAGTATGGTAATGTATAAAAGCTACTTGAATTGTTGTTTACAAAACAAGATGCATATGTTATTATACTAAGCACTTAATACAATAATTAAATAGCACAAAAAAGGAGGCGTAAGTAATTGATAGAACCGTTGATCAGGGTCAGAGATCTTTGCAAAGTATATAATCCGGGGGAAAATGAAGTGCGTGCTCTGGATCATGTAGATCTGAGCATCGACAAGGGAGAACTGGTAGGTATTATCGGACATTCGGGATCTGGTAAATCTACACTGATGAATATGCTTGGATGTCTGGATGTTCCAACGTCCGGCAATTATTATTTGAATGGTAAAGACGTGTCAAATATGACGGATGATGAACTGTCGGATGTGAGAAATGTGGAGATTGGATTTATCTTTCAAGGATTTAATCTGATTCCCAATCTGACTGCCAAGGAGAATGTGGAATTGCCATTAATCTACAGAGGTGTTTCAAAGAAGGAAAGGGAAGACCTGGCAGTGGAGTCGTTGAAAGCCGTGGGACTGGAACATCGGATGGATCACAAGCCAAGCGAGATGTCAGGAGGACAGCAGCAGCGAGTAGCTATTGCCAGAGCCATTGCGGCCAGACCGCCGGTGATACTGGCAGATGAGCCAACCGGGAATCTGGATTCCCGTTCTACACAGGAAATCATGGAAGTGTTAAAGGAACTTCACCGAAGCGGACGGACTGTGATCCTGATCACTCATGACGATGAGATTGCCGCACAGGTGAATCGGGTGATCCGGATCAAGGATGGAAAAGTAGAAGCAGACTTTATGAACAAGCAGACAGGAGAGAAATACAATGCATAAATTTTGGAAAAGGAAGAAAGAACAGAGCGAGAACACGACAGAGCTTGTAAAGGCAGAACTGACACCACAACAGAAGAAAAAGAGAAAGAAGCGGATCATCGGAGGTGTGATCGCTGCCGTACTGGTGTTATTTATTGTAAGCCGGGTACTGACACCGGCAGCACTTCCGGTGGTCATGGTGCGAAGTACCGAGAAAGGAACCGTGAAACAGACCATAGACACCAGCGGTACGGTAAAGACCGAACAGCAGAAGACCTATTTTTCACCATTAGCTGCCAAAGTAGAAGTATGTAAGGTGCAGGAAGGCGATGCAGTAGAGGCCGGACAGGTATTGCTGACCTATGATGCGCAGGATCTGGAAAACCGGAAGAAAGAAGCAGCGCTGCAGAACGACGAAGCATATTATGGATATCAGAACACGATGGATAAGAACAGCAAAGATACTTCTGAGTACAGCCGTTCCAGCCATGATGTGGAGATTCTGGAGCAGCAGGTGGAGAATGCGAAAGCAGAGGTCCGTGCGTTGAAACAATATCTGACGGATATGGGATGTTTTTTGAGAGAAGCACAGAATGACAATCACAAAAATCTGGCAGAAGAATATCAGGCCAAGATCGATCAGGCAACCAATCAGTTGGCTGTGAAGGAGGAGGAACTGGCAGAATTTCAGAGTGATCTGTCTGAACAGAAAGGAATCAAAAATTCTACAGAAAGTACGATGATGACAGCAGACGCAAAAAAACAGGCAGAAGCTTCCAAAGAGCTGCAGGCGCTGAAGTCTGCCGAGGTGACCGATGCGGTGGCACAGGTCAGTGATGGTATCAAAGCCGACTTTGCAGGTATTGTGACTGGTGTCAAAGCTGTGGATGGCAGCAACGTGGAAAATGGCGGAGAACTTTTTACCGTCAGCAGTATCGAGAAGGTGTGTGTGGATGTTTCGTTTAGTAAAAGTGATCTGGAAAAGATAGAAGAAGGCCAGAAAGCTGTTGCGACTATCGCAGGAAAACAGTATGAAGGAACTGTTACAAGAATCAGTCGTGCAGCTGCCAAGAATGAAAAAGGTGCATCGATCATTCAGGGTGAGATCCATATCGATAACCCGGATACAGACCTCTATCTGGGTGTGGATGCCAGGGTGATGGTGGAAGGCAACAAGGCAGAAAATGTTGTGGTGATCCCCGTTGAAGCAATCAATATCGGTAAGGATGGAAGTTTTGTCTATGTGGTAACAGATGGCATGGTTCAGAAGCGGATGGTGACAGCAGGAATCTCTTCAGATGAGTATACAGAGATCAAGAAGGGTCTGGAAGTCGGAGAACAGGTGATCATCAGTGTGGATGCCGGCATCGAAGAGGGCATGGCAGTCAATTCGGTGGAGGGTTGAGTATGGGACAGCTCTGGGAATATGTAAAAATGGCTTTGGCCAATATTCGCATGAACAGAGGTCGGTCGTTCCTGACTATGCTGGGCATTATTATTGGGGTATCATCGGTGATTCTGATCATGTCGGTGGGAAATGGAGCCAGGATGGAGATGGAGCAGGAGCTGACAGCTGTGGCAGGCGGACAAATCTATATCTATGTCAACAGTAATCTGGAAGAAGTGCCGGTGATCACCGAAGCGGACCGGGAGGCAATCCGTATGCTGGATGGAGTGAAAGGCTGTACTTCTACGGCAGGAAATATGCTGAATAGTGTTACAACAGGAAAAGGAACCTTTGATGCGATCGTGAATTATGCTGATCCAGATGATGAGTTTTCAAATAATTCTGTTATGGCCTGCGGACATTGGTACACCTGGGATGATTTTTACGCAGGAAATGATGTGGCTGTGATCAGCGAAGCAGATGCTGTCCGTATGTTTGGGACTACAGATGTGATCGGGCTGACCTTTGAAATGGATGATGGAGATGTTATTAAAAATATGAGAATCGTTGGTGTGAAGAAATCTATAGATGGTGCTTTTGTGGCAACCGGATATGGGGATGCTTATCTGGACATCAATGTACCTTATACTTCGGATTCTTACTGGGCACAGTTTAATGATTTTGATAATGTCTATGTGTTTTCACAGAACAGTTCCGGCACGAAGGAGATTGCACAGGAGGTAAAGAGCCTGCTTGAAGCCCGTCACGGAATGACCGGTCAGGATGCTTTCCTGATCGAAGACTTTGAAAGCCAGATGGCTTCAGTGATGCAGGTGCTCAGTATGATCACCATCTTTATTATGCTGGTGGCGGCTATTTCCCTGCTGGTAGGAGGCATTGGTGTTATGAATATTATGCTGGTATCAGTGACAGAGAGGACTCGTGAGATCGGTATTCGAAAAGCATTGGGAGCCAGAACGAAATCCATTCTGGTTCAGTTTCTGGCGGAGTCAGCCATCATCACCGGTATTGGAGGCGTGATCGGTATTGTGCTGGGTATCGGTGGAGCTTATGCAATCTGTGCACTTCCTATGGTGGCTTTCTCTCCGTCTGTCAGTATGGCGACTGTGTTGACTGCAACCATATTTTCCTGTGGTGTCGGTATTTTCTTTGGCATCTATCCGGCCAGAAAAGCAGCGCATTTAAGTCCTATTGAGGCTTTGCGGAGAAATTAATAAAATGGGTTGCTCAAACCGTAAGAAAAGTATATGCTGATGGTAATGATATACGAAAAAAGGGGAGCAACAATAATGGAAAGAACAGAACGGGATACGCCGGAGCTTTTTTTGCATGAGATCCTGATCATGGGAGAACTGATGCAGACCTGCGGAGCAGAGGTGTTCCGGGTGGAAGATACTCTGGCACGAATGGGAAAAGCCTACGGTGTGGAGCGTATGAATGTGTTTGTGATCACTTCCAGTATTGTGATCACAATGGAATTAAAAGATGGAAGAGAACTGACCCAGACCCGCAGGGTCAGGAAAGCGGGAGGTAATGATTTTACCAGGCTGGAATGTCTCAATGTGCTGAGCCGGGAGTATTGTGAGGATCCATTTCCCGTAGGAGAACTTGGACGGAGGCTGGCGCAGATCCGCAAGATCAGGATCCCGCGACGGGAACGGTATGTAGGAAATATTCTGGCAGCATCAAGCTTTGCTGTGTTTTTTGGAGGTGGATGGAAAGATGCTTTGTTTTCCGGAATCTTTGCAGTGGCAATCAGCCTTTTGCAGGATTATGTGGAGTTGATCTGTATGAATACTATGGTATTTAATGTGATCGCTTCTTTCCTGACAGGAATCGGTATCCGGCTCATATGCCGGTTGGTGCCAGGGCTTGATATGGATATGATCATGATTGGTGATATTATGTTGTTGATTCCAGGTATTCCTATCACCAATGCGGTGAGAGATGTGCTGACCGGAGACACCATATCGGGAATCATGAGGTTTATTGAAGCTATGCTCTGGGCTGGATGTCTGGCATTTGGTTTTCTGAGCGCATTCTGGATTGTTGGAAAGGTGTGGTGATCGTATGGGAGAAATAGCTACATGGGGGAAGATGCTGCAGCTTTTGATGGCATTTTTTGGATCGGCCGGATTTGCGATCATGTTTCATCTTCGCAGAAATTTTCTGATGATCGCATCCTTTGGGGGACTGCTGACCTGGCTGGTGTATCTGATCTGTGCACCTGTCATGCCAGGATATTTCTTTCCATCTCTGGCGGCAAGTGCATTTGGTGCATTGTATGCGGAAGTGCTGGCGCGGTGGCTGAAAGCACCGTCCACATTATTCTTTATTGTGGCGATGATCCCGCTGATTCCGGGAAGTACATTATATTACAGTATGAGCTGTGCGGTGTACGGACAACTGGCACAGGCAAGTATCTATGGCTTACAGACCTTTCAGTGCGCACTTGGAATTGGTACAGGCATGAGCATTGTCTGGGCACTGTGTGATTTTTCAAGAAAAATGCAGGCGTGGTGGAAGGAACGCGAGTGACATGCAGAAAATATATACTTTGAATATCAAAGTATATTGACAGGACGCCACATATGTTATATACTTTGAAAGTCAAAATAATATTCAGAGGTGTATGACATATGTGGAGAGACAGAATCAATGTCCTGGATAAGAAGAGAAACAGAATTTTACAGGCGGGTGGAGCTGACCGTATTGAAAAGCAGCATAAGAGTGGAAAACTTACAGCCCGTGAAAGAATCGATATGCTTTTTGATCCAGGAACTTTTGTGGAAGTAGACAGTTTTATAGAATCAAGAATTGATGATTTTGGTCTGGATAAGAAGAGAGTGCCTGGAGATGGCGTAGTGACCGGATATGGTGAGATCAATGGACGTACAGTGTTCGTGTCTTCTGAGGACTTTACAGTTATCGGAGGATCACTGGGTGAATATCATTCCATGAAGATCGCCCGAATCCAGGATATGGCTTATGATATGAAGGCACCGATCATCATGATCAATGACAGTGGCGGAGCCCGTATCGAGGAGGGTATCGACTCTTTGAGCGGTTATGCAAATATTTTCCTGAGAAATACAAAAGCATCCGGCGTGATCCCGCAGATCGCAGTGATCGTAGGACCTTGTTCCGGCGGAGCATGCTATTCTCCGGCAATCTGCGATTACATTTTCATGGTAGATGATATCAGTAAAATGTTTATTACCGGACCGCAGGTAGTAAAGACTGTCGTAAATGAAGAATGTACAGTAGAAGAACTGGGAGGTGCGAAAGTGCATGCCACCAAGAGTGGTGTGACACATTTTACTTATCAGGATGAGACTTCCTGCTTTGAGGGAGTGAAACAGCTTCTGTCCTATCTGCCTGGCAGCTATCTGGAGAAGCCTCCGGTAAAGGAACTGGCCGATGAGACCAATGGAAAGAAATCACTGCTGTATGCACTGAATACACTGGTCAGAGGTAAAAAGATGGATACCCAGGACTATTGTGGAGAGCTGGTGGATATTGTGCCGGACAATTCCAGAAAGGCATATGATGTGCTGGAAGTGATCGAATGTATCTGCGATAAGGATAGTTTCCTGGAAGTTCAGAAGGATTTTGCAAAAAATATTGTAGTAGGATATGCAAGGATCAATGGAGAGAGCGTTGGCATCGTGGCAAATCAGCCGATGGTGCTGGCAGGAAGCCTTGATTATGATGCATCCGACAAGGCGGCAAGATTTATCCGTACTTGTGACTGCTATAATGTACCGTTGGTAGTGCTGGTAGATGTACCTGCATTTATGCCGGGAACTGCACAGGAACATAAAGGAATCATTCGCCACGGAGCCAAGATGCTGTATGCATTTTCTGAGGCAACTGTTCCGAAGATCTCTGTGATTATGAGAAAAGCATATGGTGGTGCTTATATTGCCATGAACAGTAAGAACATGGGAGCAGATCTGGTCTATGCCTGGCCGGGAGCAGAGATTGCTGTTATGGGAGCAGAAGGAGCTGTTAACATTGCGTTCCGTCGTGCCATCAATGAATCAGAAGACAAAGAAGCAACACGAGCACAGCTTGTTCAGGAATATAAAGACAAGTTCATGAATCCATATGTGGCAGCATCTCGTGGATTTGTTACGGAAGTTATTCGTCCGGATGAGACAAGAAGCCGTCTGAAAGCGGCATTAAAAATGCTCAAAAACAAGCAGGTAGCACCTGTTCCGAAAAAACATGGAAATATTCCATTGTAAAAGAGTGGAAAAAATTGGCATAAAAGACATGGAAATTCCATATAAAGATGTTTTGTGTAATAAAATAATTCTCAAAAATTAAAAATATATAAAAAAAATTAAAAAATTTAAAAATTATATTGTGCAAATGTGACAATAGGAACTGAGCACAACCTGTGGTATACTACAGTAGACAGCATAGGAAGAAAGGAGGAAAAAAGATGTTAAAGGATTTAACAAGTGAGAACCTGATCCGCCTTAATATCGAAGCTACAGACTGGGAAGATGCCGTACGTAAAGCTGCGCAGCCGCTTCTTGAGGCTGGCAAAGTAAAACAGTCCTATATCGATGATATTATCGTTGGAGCAAAGGAATCTGGTCCTTATTTTGTTCTTGCACAGCATGTGGCACTGCCGCACGCAAGACCGGAAGCTGGCGCACTTGAGAGTGCTATTGGCGTTGCAACACTTGCTACACCGGTTGAGTTTGGAAGCGAAGCGAACGATCCGGTTAAGTATCTGTTCTGTTTAAGCGCAAGAAACAATACTGAGCATCTTGACGCCCTGGCAGATCTGGCCGAGAGACTGGAAGACCAGGAGTTCTTCAAAATGTTGGATCAGGCAACCGACCCGAAAGAGGTTCTGGATTACCTGAGCAAGTAGTATCTACAAAACAAATTAATCAAGGAGGATTGGATTATGTACAAAGCATTAGTTTGCTGCCGTGCAGGCATGGGTTCCAGTATGCTGCTCAAGATCAAAGCTGATCAGGTTATCAATGAGAATAACTTCCCGATCAAGACTGAGCATGGTAACCTGGATTCTATCGTAGGTTTCACTGGAGACCTGGTTATCACTATGGATGACCTGGCTGGAGAGCTGAAGGACAAAGTTCCGTATGCGCTTGGTATCCGCAATATCGTAGATAAAGCAGAGATGAAAGCAAAACTGGAAGAGTTCCTTGCTACCAAACAGTAATCTTATTTTTGAATGAATACGGCGGCGCATCAGGCGCTGATCGTGATTTTATGTTAGGGGAGAAAATTTAATGTTAGATGCAATTTTAGCACAGTCACGTAATACGGCTCTTATTATGGGTCTTGTTGCACTGATCGGTCTGCTTCTTCAGAAGAAGAGTGCAGTAGATACTATCAGTGGAACTGTAAAAACAGTTATTGGATTCATGGTATTCAATATCGGATCCAATGCAATGTCCGCAGTAGTTAATGATTTTACAACCCTGTTCAACACCGCTTTCGGTATTGCAGGTGTTACAACTCAGGTTGAGCTTGCAACTGCTCTGGCTCTGGATACTTACGGAACCGAGGTTGCTCTGGTATTTGTTATCGGATTTATCATGAACCTTGTATTTGCAAAGTTCACACCGTTCAAATCTATTTTCCTTACCGGACAGCACTTCCTGTATTTCGCATGCGTTATCGCTCTGGTATTTATCGCTAACGATATGCCGATGGCTGTAACCGTAGTAGTTGGTGGTATCCTGCTTGGTTTCTGTGGTGCTGCACTGCCGACTCTGTGCCAGCGCTTCATGAAAGATCTGACCGGCGCAGATAACCTGTCTATGGGTCACTTCAACTGCCTTGGATATGCATTCTCCGGATATGTAGGATTACTGTTCGAGAAAGCTGGCGGAAACAAAGAGAAGAGTGACGCAAGCAACGTGAATATGCCGAAATTCTTTGAGCTGTTCAGAGACTTCGTATTCTCTGTAGCTCTGTTCATGGTAGTTCTGTTCTACATCGCAGTAATCGCTTGCGTTGTAAACGGACATATGGATGTTGTTCTTGAGAAATCCGGAAACAATATCTGGTTCATCTATCCGTTCCTGCAGGGTCTGCAGTTTGCGGCTGGTATGAGCGTTCTTATTTATGGTGTTCGTCAGTTCATCGCAGAGATCACCGCAGCATTCGTTGCAATCTCTGAGAAATACATCCCGAACTCCAAACCGGCAGTTGATTGTCCGGCTATCTTCCCGTTCGCACCGACTGCAGTATTGATCGGTTTTGTTGGATCTTTCCTTGGCGGACTTGTTGCTATGGCTATCATGGTTGCTATGCACAGCAGCACTATCATGATTCCGGCAGCTGGTATCTGCTTCTTCTCCGGCGGTACTTGTGGTGTATTCGGAAACATCCATGGTGGATGGAAAGGTGCACTTGTTGGTTCCTTTATCGTAGGTCTGGCTCTGACCGGTCTGCCTCTGATTCTGTATCCGGCATTTGCTGCTCTGGGAATTGCTGATGCTTCCTTCCCGAACGTTGACTATAACATTCTGGGTGCTGCACTGAACGCAATCCTTGGAATCTTTCACTAATTAAAACATTTGGGCGGGGGAACTAGGTTTTCCCTGCCCTTTTTTAGAGAGAAAAAGATGGAACTCAAAGAGTTATGGCGTAAACAAAAATTAAAAGGTGTGTTTGTCCAGACGGTGGACAGTCCTGCCATGCCGCTGATTGCACAGCAGGCTGGAATGGATTTTATCTTTTATGACTGCGAACATGGTTCTTTTACGTACGACAAGCTGACAAACCTGATCCTGCTTGGAAATGGAAGAGGTTTTCCTTCTATTGTAAGAGTGGCACAGCTTGCGCGGGCTGACGTGTCTGGGATTCTGGACTGTGGAGCCAGCGGAGTTATGGTACCTATGATGGAGACAAAAGAGCAGGCAGAGCAGTTTGTGGGCTGGAGTAAATATCCGCCGGAGGGGATCAGAAGCTATTCTGGTGGACCTCATACGGATTTTGGTCCAAGCGGAAATCATGAACATCGCATGAAAGAGATGAATCACCGTACAATGGCAATCGCACAGATTGAAACTGTCAAAGGTGTTGAAAATGTAGATGAGATCCTCAGCGTCAATGGTATTGACGCAGCAATTGTTGGCCCGTGTGATCTTGGTATTTCTATGGGAAATCCGGATAATGTCATGGACGAATGGGAACTGGCAATGATCCAGAAAGTAGCGGACTCCTGCAGAAAGCATGGAAAAGCATTCGGAATCATTGGAGGAAATCAGCTGCTCAAGCATTTTTATAAAGATGTCAATATTCTGGTTTCGGCAATTGATGCCCATATGCTCAGAGACTGTATGAAAAAAGCAGTAGAAGAGTATAACAATCTGGAAGAGTGACAGAAGAAAGGGACTTACTATGGCAACAGATAGAGAACAGATCAAAGAATTTCTTGACATTGCTTCTGAACAGATGAAGATCTGGATGGACAGTATTGATGTAGAAGCTCTCAGTGCTGCAAAAAAACTGATCCTTGATGCAGAGGCAAACAAAAATCGTGTACACGTAACTGGTATTGGTAAACCAGGTCATGTGGCAGGTTACGCAGCATCTCTGCTTTCCAGTACTGCAACTCCGGCATACGAGCTGCACGGAACAGAGGCTGTACACGGAAGCTCAGGACAGGTTCTTCCGGGAGATGTAGTTATTGCAATCTCCAACAGTGGTGAGACCATGGAACTGAAAGCGACTGTAGAGACTTTGAAGAAAAACGGAGCAAAGATCATTGCTCTGACCGGAAAACCGGAATCCTGGCTTGCAAAAGCAGGTGATGTAGCACTGATCGCTGGTGTTGCACAGGAAGGTGACTCTATGAACAAGCCTCCTCGTGCATCCATCCTTGTTGAGATCATGATGCTGCAGTGCTTAAGCATTCTTCTTCAGAATGAGAAACATCTTGATCCGAAGCAGTATGTGAAGTGGCATCCAGGCGGATCTTTAGGAAAGAGCATTAGAGAAGGAGAAAAATAATTATGATGAAAATGGAAGGCATTATCACTCCGATCGTCACACCGTTCCACCGTGACGCAGAGCAGAGCATTAACTATGAGGCAACTGAAAAGCTGATCAACCACCTGATCGAGCATGGTGTAAACGGTATCTTCATCCTGGGAAGTAACGGTGAGTTCCATGTGATCGATGAGGATGAGAAGATTGAGATGACCAAACGTGTGGTTGAGATCGTTAACAAGAGAGTACCGGTATACGTAGGAACCGGATGCTGCTCTACCAGAGCAACTGTACGTCTCTCCCAGAAGGTAGAGGCAGCAGGAGCAGATGCACTTTCTGTTATCACTCCGTACTTCCTGAAACCGACCAACGAGAACCTGTACGCTCATTACAAAGCTGTTGCTGAGAGCGTTAATATTCCGATCGTTCTTTACAACATCCCGAAGGCTACTGGCTGCCCGCTTGATCCTGAACTGGTAGATCGTCTGGCTGATTTTGATAACATTCAGGGTATCAAAGATTCCAGCGGAGAGCTTGACAGACTGCAGGCTTATGCTGAAATCAGCAAACGTAAAGAGCTTCAGCTTCTGGTCGGAAGTGATTCCAAGATCTCTTATGCATATGGCCTGGGTGCAACCGGTGCTGTAGCTGGAACCAGTAACGTAATCGTTGACACTCTGGTAGGTCTTGACAAAGCACTTCGTGCAGGCGAGACTGAGAAAGCTGAGAAGCTTCAGAAAGATATTGATGTTCTCCGTGGCGTTCTGAAACTTGGAACTGTTCCGAGTGTTATGAAACGTGCAACCGAGCTGGCTGGTATTGCTGAGATTGGTCCGGCAAGAATGCCGGTACAGGAGCTGAGTGCTGCTGACGATGAGAAGATCAAAGAGATGCTGAAATACTACGGTCTGTAAGCTGAACCAAAACAAAAATTAAGGAAAAGAATATAACATGAGCGACTATGTAGTAATTGAAGAAGACCGCGTAAAGCTGGCATTATATACCGCAGGAAATCTGATTCTGACACTTGTGCTGATGTTTATCTGTGCAGAGTTCATGAACCGCATCTTCTATCTGGGTGTGTTTCTGGGTGCAACAGGTATCTGGTTTTCTGTAAAGTATATGTTCCGCTATGGGAAAAAGCTGTTTGCAGGAACGCCAGTGTGTGAGTTTAAGAAAAAAGAGCTTGTGATTCATTCCCTTCCCGGTAATGCAGTGACCATGCAGTACAGCAAGATCAAAGAAGTTAAAGTGCTTCGTGACTGGAAATCTGTGAAAATCTTTATTGCTTCCAGTGAGGTGAAACATCCGTCCGGTTGGAACTATGTAGGGGTTATCTGGCCTTTCCGCAGAAATGAGCTGGACAAGCTGGAAGCAGAAGTGATGCAGGTACTTTCCGCTCACAGGCTCAAAGTAGAAAAAGTAGAGAAAAAGTAGGAGGAGCTGTTATTATGCAGAAAATCGAAGTAACAAAGAGAATTGCAGACACTGGAGCAATGGCAATTGTACGTGTGAAGACGGTAGAGAGAGGATTCGAGATCGCTCAGGGATGCCTGGACGGTGGAATCGACTGTCTGGAGATCAGCTATACCCTTCCGAATGCAGGTGAGGTAATTGCTGCACTTCGTGAGAAATATGGTGACAAACTGGTAGTAGGTGCTGGTACTGTTCTGGATGCTGAGACCGCAAGACATGCAATCCTGGCTGGTGCACAGTTCATCATCGCTCCGAACCTGAGTAAAGAAGTTGCCATCGTTTGCAACCGTTATCAGATCCCGTATGCACCGGGCTGCACAAGTGTAACTGAGGCTGTTACCGGTCTTGAGTACGGTGCTGCATTTATCAAAGCATTCCCGATCTCTGATTTCTATGGTCCAAAGATGGTATCTGTATTCAAGACTCCGATCCCGTTCATGCCGATCCTGGCTTCCGGCGGAATCACTCTTGACAATCTGAATGATTATGTAAAGAGAGGCGTTGACTGCTGTGGATTCGGTGGACTTCTTACGAAAGGAACCACTGAGGAGATCGCTGCTAACGCTAAGAAGATCAAGACTATCATTGATGAGACTCGTGCAGCTATGTAACGAGTGCAAGTGAGTCAATGTGCTTGCACATTTGACGAACGACGAAGTTACTGAGTGAGCTATGCTCACGATGTAATACACGCAAGATAACATCAAGCGGTAATATTGATATGTTTATACAAAAATTCCGCAGGTATGGAATTTCCCGTACCTGCGGGATTTTTTTGCATGGATACTTCATTGAAAAAACAGAGCGGATATGATAGACTGCTACAGGAAGATTACGAAAGAACAGAGGATTTTTATGAGTATATTAAATGTAGAGCACTTAAGTCATGGATTTGGTGACCGCGCGATCTTTCAGGATGTGTCTTTTCGCCTGTTAAAAGGAGAACATATCGGTCTGATTGGCGCCAATGGTGAAGGAAAATCAACTTTCATGAGCATTATCACCGGAAAACTGCAGCCGGATGAAGGAAAGGTCGAATGGGCAAAAAATGTCCGTGTAGGATACTTGGATCAGCATACAGAACTGAAAAAGGGAATGACTGTAAGGGAGACTCTGGCCTCCGCTTTTGCATTTCTGTTTGATCTGGAAGAACAGATGAACCAGATGTATGATAAGATGGCAGATGCCACAGAGGAAGAGATGGCTTCTTATATGGAGGAGACTGGATTGATCCAGGAACTTCTGTCTGCCCATGATTTTTATATGATAGATGCAAAAGTAGAGGAAGTTGGCCGTGCACTTGGACTTGCAGAAGTTGGTCTGGACAGAGATGTGACGGAGTTAAGTGGTGGACAGAGAACAAAGGTACTTCTTGGTAAACTGCTGTTGGAGAAGCCGGATATTCTGTTGTTGGATGAGCCTACCAACTATCTGGATGTGGAACATATTGAGTGGCTGAAACGGTATCTCAATGATTATGAAAATGCATTTATCCTGATCTCCCATGATATTCCGTTCCTGAACAGTGTAGTCAACCTGATCTATCACATGGATAATCAGCAGTTGAATCGTTATGTGGGCGATTATGACAAGTTCCAGGAAGTTTACGCAGTGAAGAAAGCGCAGCTGGAGGCAGCCTACAATCGTCAGCAGAAGGAGATTGCGCAGTTAAAAGACTTTGTGGCGAGAAATAAGGCCCGGGTTTCTACAAGAAATATGGCCATGTCCCGCCAGAAGAAGCTGGATAAGATGGATGTAATCGAGCTGGCAGCAGAGAAACCAAAGCCGGAGTTTCATTTTAAAGAAGCACGTGTGCCGGGCAGATATATTTTTAAGACCAGTGAGCTGGTGATCGGTTATGATGAACCGCTGTCCGTTCCGCTGAATGTGGAGATGGAACGAGGAGAAAAACTGGTGCTTACAGGAGCCAACGGAATCGGTAAGACAACCCTCTTAAAGAGTATCCTTGGACTGATTCCGGTGCTGGGTGGCAGTGTGGAGCTGGGTGACTATCTGGAGATCGGTTATTTTGAGCAGGAGATGAGCCAGGATATTGAAACTACCTGTCTGGAAGAACTGTGGCAGGAGTTTCCGGCATACAGTCAATATGAGGCAAGATCTGCTCTTGCAAAATGTGGATTGACCACCAAGCATATTGAGAGTAAAGTAAGGGTGTTAAGTGGAGGTGAGCAGGCAAAGCTTCGCCTGTGCAAGCTGGTGAACCGCCAGAGTAATCTGCTTGTATTGGACGAGCCTACCAATCATCTGGATGTGGATGCTAAAGATGAACTGAAGCGAGCACTGCAGGAGTATCGTGGAAGTATTTTGATGGTGTGCCATGAGCCGGAATTCTATGAAGGACTGGCAACCAAGGTGTGGGACTGCAGTAAATGGACGACACGTGTGTAGGTGACAACTGCAGACAGATGGAAGAAAAATGGGAATGAACGAGAGGAGTGCATCAATATGGGAACTATTTCATATGGAAAACTGGTAATCATAGGAGCAGGAAATGTAGGAAGTGCGATCTTGAATTCAGTGCTTCGGATGAATATTCTGGATGATATTGTGGTAGTGAACCGCAATCAGAAGAAAGCACTGGGAGAGGTGCTGGATGCCAGCCATACCACTGCATTTGCGTACAGTGCCAATGCCAATATCCGTGTGGGTGGCTATGAGGAGTGTGCGGATGCGCAGATCATTGTGATCACTGCAGGTCCGAGCATTACACCGGGAAATTCCAGAGACCGCATGGTTCTGCTGGAGAAAAATGTAGATGTAATGAACAATATTATGGAACAGATTACCCGTTACACAAAGGATGCGATCATTATTGTTGTTTCCAATCCGCTGGATATTCTGACTTATATTGCGCAGAAGAAATTTGATTACCCGGCGAACAAGATATTCGGAACAGGAACTCTGCTGGATACAGCTCGATTTAACAAGATGCTGGGTGATCTGTGTGGTGTGGATGCTAAAAATGTTACCGGATTTGTGCTGGGAGAGCATGGATCGACCTCCTTTATTCCATGGAACACAGTTAATATTGTAGGGGTTCCGTTCGATGAATTCGAAAAGCAGTTTGAACTGAAGGAAAAGCTGGATAAGGAGAAGCTTCTTCATGATACAAAGGTGATCGGACTGGATATTGTAGAACTGAAAGGTTACACCAGTTCTGGTGTGGCATTAAGTGCCTGCCGTCTGATCGGAAGTATCGTCCGTAATGAAAAATCCGTGGTTCCGGTGTCTACGGTGGTATCCGGCCAGTATGGAATGAACGGCGTTGCCATGAGCCTGCCATGTGTTATATCCAAGAACGGCATTGATCGGATCCTGGAGGTTCCGTTGGATGAAGAGGGAAAACGGGATCTGGAGAAATGCTATCATTACCTGAAATCTACGATTGAAAGTGTATATACGGAATAAAAAGATTCATATGAGCGAAAAGATATCGTTCTATGCACTGGACAAGTGAAAATGGTTCGTGCATAAAATGAAATCGATTCATTGACAAATGAAAATGGGTGGAGTATCATAAGCATCGTTATATGGAACTTCGCAATGACGAGGACGAGTAACTGGAAGGAAATCTACAGAGAGCTGCGATTGGTGGAATGCAGTGAGGAAGCTTCAGCGAAAATCACCTCTGAGCATCTGAGTCGAGAAGCAAAACAAAAATACCGCGTAGATTCAGACGGTTGACAGTCGTTATTCTGTCGCTCATTATAAGATGAGAAACGAGTGGTCATGAAAATGACAAAAAGAGTGGTACCGCAGAGGATAGAAACCTTTGTCTCTTTATAGGGGCAGAGGTTTTTTTATGCCGGAATGTGAAGAAGCATATACAAATAGGGAAGAGAAAGAGGAGACTGAAATGAAAGTACTTAAGAAAATCACCGATTTTGTAAGCCGTTATATGGCTGCCATCGTAATCCTGATGGCTTTGGTTGCATTATTTGCACCATCAACTGTAAGCTTTATCAAAACAAGCTATGTAAACACATTACTTGGAATTGTAATGTTTGGTATGGGACTGACCCTCAAACCTGGCGACTTTAAGGTTGTGTTCAGCCGTCCGAAGGATGTTATCATTGGATGTGTTGCACAATTCACCGTTATGCCACTGCTGGCATTTGGTCTGACAAAAGTATTTAACTTAAGCCCGGAGCTGGCCGTTGGTGTGATCCTGGTAGGTACCTGCCCGGGAGGAACTTCTTCCAACGTTATGACATACCTGTCCAAAGGTGATGTGGCACTGTCCGTTGGTATGACCTCTGTATCCACTATCCTGGCACCGTTCCTGACTCCGCTTCTGACCAAGCTGTATGCCGGACAGACTGTAGATGTTAACGTAGTAAGCATGTTCATATCCATCATCAAAGTTGTGATCGTACCGATCCTGCTTGGATTTATTATCAATCATTTCTTTAAGAAATTTACAGAAGCTGCAGTTGAGGTCCTTCCATTGATCTCCACTACGGCAATCGTGGCAATCGTAGCAGCTGTTGTATCTGCAAACTCTGCAAAGATCATGACCTGTGGTCTCCTGATCATCGGTGTAGTGATTCTCCACAATGTACTTGGCTATCTGGTTGGTTATGCAGTTGGCCGTGTGCTCAAACTGGATGAGAGCAAATGCCGTGCAATCTCTATTGAGGTTGGTATGCAGAACTCCGGTCTGGCTACTTCACTGGCAACCGTACATTTCGCACAGTATCCGCTGGCAACCATTCCGGGAGCTGTATTCAGTGTATGGCATAATGTATCCGGTGCGATCCTTGCAAACTTCTATGCAAGAACTGCTGAGAAGAAAAATGCATAAGTAAAAACAAAGAAAAGATCTGCGTTGTGAGAGCATTACAATGCAGATCTTTTTTTGTAGTGCGGAAAATATGCGCTGCATCTTCCGTTGTGCATACAGCGATAACATGTTATAATTTTTAAAATAATGAGCTACTATAATAAAATCGTGGAGGATATAACATGGCAAAACAGGTTGACATTATAGCGCTGGGAGAACTGTTGATTGATTTTACAGAAGCAGGACAGAGTAAAGACGGAAGACGGTTGTTTGAGCAGAATCCGGGCGGAGCTCCGGCGAATCTTCTGACCGTGGCAAGCCACATGGGATACAGCACTGCATTTATAGGTAAAGTGGGTGCCGATATGCATGGGGCATTTCTGAAGAAAACACTGGAAAAAGAAGGAATCAGTACAGATGCGGTCATTGAGGATCCTGATTATTTTACTACACTGGCATTTGTGGCGATCGACGAGAGCGGCGAACGGGAGTTTTCCTTTGCAAGAAAACCAGGTGCAGATACACAGCTTACCAAAGAGGAACTGGATCAAAGATTATTATCTGATTGCAGGATTTTTCATTTTGGATCTCTGTCACTGACGGATGAACCGGCAAGAGGAACTACAATGGAAGCAGCAGCCATTGCAAAAAGGGCAGGTGCGGTGATCTCCTATGATCCGAATTATCGTGCATCGCTCTGGAAAGATGAGAAGACGGCGGTGGAGGGAATGAAGTCGGCAATTCCACTGGCTGATGTGATGAAGGTATCCGATGAAGAGTGTCTGCTGATGACCGGAGCTGCAACTTACGAGGAAGCAGCAGATCAGCTTCTTGCCATGGGACCAAAGCTGGTGGCAGTGACACTGGGCGGTGACGGTGTGCTGGTGGCAACAAAAGAAGGAAAACAGAGAGTACAGGGATTTAAAGTTCCGGTTGTGGATACAACAGGCGCAGGCGATTCCTTCTGGGGTGGATTCTTAAGCGGATTCCTTGCACTTCATAAAAAGGTAGAAGATCTGACGCAGGAAGAGATCGCAAGATGTGCGATTCAGGGAAATGCAACAGCTGGTCTGTGTGTACAGAAGCGTGGTGGTATTCCGGCGATTCCGACCAGAGAAGAAGTGGAAAAACAATTGGAAGAGGTCACTGCATGAACGAATTATATGAAGCAATCGAACTGAAAATAAAGAGTTCCGGGTATCCACGGAAAATTTCCGGTGCAGATGTGTACAATGATATCTGCGATCAGATCGAAGGAAAAGAAAATGGAACCTATCTTCTGTTATCTAAGTTTGAAGAAGATGTGGTCTTTGAGTATCACATCACGATTCAGGATGAGAACTTTAATCTGGGCATCCTGACCATGCGCACACCGGAAGGTGTGTTTGAAGTAGATTTTGATGCAGAATAGCTATAGAGAAAGAGACAACGACCAGGAGGATAGAACATGAGAATTGGTATTTTAGGATATGGAAATCTTGGAAGAGGCGTAGAGTGTGCAATCAAGCAGAATCCGGACATGGAGCTTGCCGCAGTGTTTACCAGACGTGCACCGGAGAAGGTATCTATTCTGACAAAGAATGCAGAGGTTTGTTCTGTGAATGATATAGAACAGTGGAAGGATAAAATTGATGTGTTGATCCTCTGCGGTGGAAGTGCAACGGATCTTCCGGAACAGACACCAAAGTATGCAGAGTTATTTAATGTGATAGATAGTTTTGATACCCACGCAAGGATTCCGGAGCATTTCGATGATGTGGATGCAGCAGCAAAGAAGAGTGGTCATATCGGAATCATTTCTGTAGGCTGGGATCCAGGTATGTTTTCGCTGAACCGTATGTATGCAAATGCAATTCTTCCAGAAGGAAAGGATTATACTTTCTGGGGCAAAGGTGTCAGCCAGGGACACTCTGATGCGATCCGTCGTGTAGAGGGCGTAAAAGATGGCAAGCAGTATACCATACCGGTAGAGTCTGCGCTGGAGGCAGTGCGAAATGGAGAAAATCCGGAGCTTACTACCAGACAGAAACATACCAGAGAGTGTTTTGTGGTTCTGGAAGAAGGTGCTGATGCAGCAAAAGTAGAAGAGACCATTAAGACTATGCCAAACTATTTTGCAGATTATGACACGACGGTTCATTTTATCAGCGAAGAAGAACTGCAGAAGAATCACAGCGGAATTCCGCATGGCGGTTTTGTAATCCGTTCCGGAAAGACTGGCTGGGATCTGGAGCACAATCATGTGATCGAGTATAGCCTGAAGCTGGATTCCAACCCGGAATTCACTTCCTGTGTGATCGTTGCCTATGCAAGAGCTGCATATCGTCTGTATCAGGAAGGACAGAGAGGCTGCAAGACGGTATTTGATATTGCACCGGCATATTTGAGTGCAAAAGATGGTGCAGAACTTCGGAGAACACTTCTGTAAATAATGAAATATATGAATACCGCAAGATCCATGGATCTTGCGGTATTCATATATATAGTATATTATAAAGTCGAGATTTCATGGAAAAACAGATATAATATCAATAATCATAAATACAAAGAATATCAAAGTGGACAGATTAAGAGTGAAACTGATTTCTTGGCAAGAATGGAGGAGATGGAACGCAATGGGTGATAAAAAAATATATGTAATTGCAAAGATTTTTGATCAACAAGGCTGTATTGCATACCGTTGTAAAACAGTTAACGAAGCGAGGTGCCTTCCTGGAACCTTGGAGGCGATTCGTGAAGAAGGTGTTCAAATTGTTGTGCTGGATGATCCGGAAATCTATGCAGAGTATGCACCATACAATTATATTGAGAATGTCAAAGACTTTGTTTATCAGGTTGGAAGACTTAATAAAGCATCTTAGGCCAGGTCTGCAAAGACCTGGTAATTTTTTTGAAAGAAACTGCCACCTTCATGCATATGTTAGATGTAAGGCCTTAAGGAGAGAAGATATATATGTCGAAAGAAGAATTTGCAGTTTTTGCCGGAAAGTACATGGATATGATCTATCGGGTGGCATATAGCTGGACGAAAAATTCCCATGATGCAAATGATGTGACGCAGGAAGTTCTGATACAACTGTACAAGACAACGAAGGAATTTGAATCAGATTCCCATATGAAAAACTGGCTGATCAGAGTCACGGTCAATCAATGCAAAATGCTGTTTCGTTCCCCGCGGAATCACATGGAAGATATTGAAGACTATGCGGAGACACTGGGGTTTGAAGATAAGAGTTATCTGGATCTGTTCTGTGCAGTCATGAAGCTGGACAAGAAGTATCGGGTTCCGCTACTGTTATTTTACTATGAAGGATATTCCACTCAGGAGATTGCTGATCTGTTAGGTCTACCCGGAAAGACCGTCAGCACCAGACTTTTCCGTGCAAAAACAAAACTGAAAGTGTATTTGAAGGAGGAGTAAAAGGATGACAGACAGAGAAAAATTTCAAAAGACATTCAGCAAATTGCATGCTTCTCCTGATCTGTTGACGGAGGTAGTGGAGATGGCAGAAGAAAAGCAGGTTATAACGAAAAAGAGAAGATATCATATTCCGAAGGCAGCTGTGGCAGCGATTGCATGTGTGGTTGTTCTGGGTTCTGGGACGGCAGCTTATGCCATGAATGTGGGCGGAATCCAGAGAACCATTCAGATCTGGATCCATGGAGATCAGACCGATGCCCAGTTTGTTGTGGAAGATGGAAGTTATACACTTGATTATGAAGATGAGAACGGCGAAGCAGTACACAGAGGTGGAGGCGGCGTTGCCATTGAAGACGATGGAACTGAGCGGTCACTGACAGAAGAGGAACTGATGGAAGAGATCAACAGTCCGGAAGTGGAGTATGAGGAAGACGGCAGTGTATGGATTTACTACAAAAATCAGAAGATGGACATTACTGACAAATTTGAAGATGGCGTCTGCTATGTGGAACTGAAAGATGGAGATACGATCCAGTATATGACTGTCAAATATCAGAATGGATATGCATTGAGTCCGGAACGTTATCTGACACCAGGAGAATTTAACTGAGTTTATCCTTGTGAAAAACTTAAAATATCGGTATACTGTAGAAGATATTTCAAACAGATGGAGGATCACAGCATGGATACCATGACAGGACGTAACGTAGGAAAAACCTGCCGTACACATTACAGAGGAACTTTTAATGATGGAACACAGTTTGATTCATCTTATGACCGCGGGGAACCGTTGGAGTTTGTCTGCGGAGCAGGTCAGATGATCAAAGGATTTGACGCAGCAGTAGCTGATATGGAAGTGGGAGAGGTAAAAGAGATTCATCTGATGCCGGAAGAAGCATATGGAATGCCGAATCCGGAAGCTATCATCAAGGTTGAGATTGCTCAGCTTCCTGGATCAGAAGATCTTCAGATTGGTCAGCAGATATACCTGAGCAACCAGTATGGTCAGCAGTTTCCGGTGAAAGTAACAGAGAAGGATGAGACCATGATCACCTTTGACGCTAACCATGAGATGGCAGGAAAAGAGTTGAATTTCAAGATTGAGCTTGTGGAAGTAAAATAGTTTCTGAAAATCTGGACAGACTACACTGCAAAGGATGTAAAAGCAGCTACATCAGCAGGAGGCAGTCATGAAGGAAAAGAAAAAGACAAACCAGCAGCTCATTGATGACTATGATTATCTAGCAAATGCAGCCTCGGTGCACGACTGTACTGGTCTCATACCTGGAGCACCGGTAAATGATGCACAGCGTGAGGCTTATGAAGAGATTTATCCATATAAGCCGCCAGAAGTAGAGTCGCAGAAGCCAGATAAAAAGTGAATCAGAAATGTACTGACAAAATGTCCGAGTTCGTATTAAAAATTGAAAATGCGATCTCGGACATTTGTCAATATGTTAAAACGGTAATCCAAATCAGTACTAGTTAGAGAAAAGAGAAGGAAAAATGCGATATTTAAAACCACACTATTATGATAAATTTGTCTGTACGGCAGCTGATTGTCCGGACACTTGTTGTGCCGGATGGCAGATTATGATCGATGAGGATTCACTGGATCGATACGGAAAAGAACCGGGAGAGTTTGGAAAACGTCTGCGGAATTCTATCGACTGGGAAGAGGAGTGCTTTTATCAAAACAACAGCCGCTGTGCATTTCTAAATGATAAGAATCTATGTGAGCTCTACAAGGAACTGGGGCCGGATGCACTCTGTGATACATGTCGCATGTATCCAAGACATACGGAAGAATATGAGGGGCTCCGGGAGCTATCATTGTCTCTTTCCTGTCCGGAAGCTGCAAGGATCATGCTATCCTGCAAAGATCCGGTTCGGTTTCTGGAAGAGGAGACAGAGGAAGAGGATGATTTTGAAGAGTTTGATTTCATGATGTTTTCCCAGTTGGAGGATACCAGAGATGTTCTCTTTTCTGTTATACAGGACAGAAAGATTCCATTGACTCTTCGGATGGCAGTGTCAGAACAACTGGCACAGAGCTATCAGATCTGTATGGAAGAGGGACAGGAGTTTGATATTGACGAGCTTCTACGGGATTGCCTGCGCCATCAGAAAGAGAAAACTCTGCAGGAATTTGTGACAAAATGTCTTTCTGAAAAAGGCGTGGATGCTGCATCCTTTCATCAGTGGGAGAAGCAAAAAGAAGAACTTCAGGTGCTTCGCAGACTGGAACGTTTGCGTCCGACATGGGATAAGGTGCTTGGTGACGCTGACAGATGGCTTTATCAGGGAAACGAAGAAAATTATCGGCAGATCTGTGAAGAATTTCATCGAATGTACGGAGCACTGAGTGACCATAAAGAAGAATGGGAAAATCTGGGTGAGCAGCTTCTGATGTTCTTTGTCTATACATATTTTTGTGGAGCCGTCTATGACGATATGGTCTGTTCCAAGATGGAGCTGGCATTATTTTCGGTTCGTTGGATCCAGGAGTTCCTGATCACGCGGTGGCTGGAAAATGGTAAACAGCTTTCTATGCAGGATGTGGAACAGATATCTTGCTGGTATGCACGGGAAATTGAACATTCCGATGATAATTTAAATGCCCTGGAAGACTGGCTGTTTGAAACATATGCACCGGAAGGATGTGTACTGGAAGAAGAATAAAGTATTTTATTCGGTTGTTATTGACTCGGTTGAAACCGAATAAAAATTGACATTTATGTATATCTTTATTATACTAAGTACATGGAGGATTCTGCGTATGTTTTATGGAAGAGAAATCGAAAGAAAAAAACTGTGTACTATGTTTCAGACAGATGGACAGATGATTTCACTGATTTATGGAAGACGACGGATTGGAAAAAGTGAGCTTATTAAGCAGGTGCTAAAAGAAACAGAGATAAAAAGTATTTATTATGAGTGTAAGCAAACGACAGAACAGAATAATGTAGACAGTCTGGCAGAACTTATCAGTGAACTGTTTGAATTCCCCAAACCTGCATTTGAAAATATGGAAGTTTTGTTGCAGTTTCTGTTCCAAAAAGCGGAAAAAGAACAGTTGATCCTTGTTCTTGATGAATATCCTTATTTGCGTGAGAACTCAAAGGGACTTGACAGCATTTTACAATCAGTTATAGATCACTATAAAGATACTTCGAATATGAAGCTGATTGTCTGTGGATCTTATGTGGATACGATGAAGGCGCTTCTGGAAAAACAGAATCCGTTGTATGGAAGAATTGATCTTACACTTAATCTGAAACCGATGGATTACTATGAATCGGCATTGTTTTATTCTGAATTTTCAGATGAAGATAAGGTAAGATTATTCAGTGTGTTTGGGGGGATCCCGTATTATAACCGATTGATCAATTCTGGAAAAAGTGTGCGGGACAACATCATAGATTTGATCGCTTCTCCGGGTGCACGTCTGGAGAATGAAGTATCTATGTATCTGAATTCAGAAATTTCGAAAATTACAAATGCGAATGAAGTTTTTGAAGCACTCGCAAAAGGATTTTCCCGATATAAGGATATTTTGGATCAGTCGAATGTTTCAAGTGGACCGGCATTGATTGACATTCTTGATAAACTGATGCGTATGGATGTTGTTGCAAAAGAAGCCCCTATTAACGATGAAAACAACAAGAAAAAATCAGGATATTTTATTTCGGATAATCTGTCTTTATTTTATTATAAATATATTTTTAGAAATATGTCGAGACTGAATATTATGGACCCTGATGTTTTCTATGACAGATATATTTCAGATGATTTTGAAACGAAATATGTGCCGAAAAGTTTTGAACGGATCTGCAAACAGTATCTGATCAGAAAAAATCGAAAAGGTCTGATGGATGAGATCTTTGAAAAGATAGGAAAATATTATTATGATGATCCTGCTGAAAAGAAGAACGGGGAATTTGATATTGTAACACAAGATGACAGGGGGTATATTTTCTATGAAGCAAAATTCAGAAAAGATCCTGTCACAGAGAGTATTGTTCAAAATGAAATTCGGCAGGTAGAACAAACTGGTCTGAAATGTTATAAATATGGTTTTTTTTCAAGAGGGGGATTTACTTGTGAAAAAGAAGAAAATCGCATATTGATTGAATTAAGTGAATTGTATAGATGAGGAGCATTGAAATGATATTACAGATTATGATTTTATTATTAGGATTTGTCCTGCTGGTAAAGGGGGCGGACTGGTTTGTGGAAGGTGCAGCCAGTATTGCAAGGAAGCTTGGTATTCCACAGTTGATCGTGGGTCTCACGATTGTTGCCATGGGAACCAGTATGCCGGAAGCAGCTGTCAGTATTACGGCAGCTTTGAATGGTAATGCAGGAATTACCATTGGAAATGTAATTGGGAGCAACATTCTGAATGTATTTTTGATTCTTGGAATCACAGCAGTGATCACCAATGTTGCGATTCAGAAATCAACGTTATATTATGAGATTCCTTTTATGACAGCCATTACAGTTGTAATGATGATATTTGGGAAGACAGCCGCATCCATTCCATTTTCGGAGGGCGTGATTTTCTGGATTCTATTTATTCTGTTTCTGGTGTATCTATTTATTATGGCGAAAAAAGGGACAGGGCAGGAAGAAGAGGAAGCAAGAAATATTCCTGTATGGAAATGCATCCTTTTTATGGTGATCGGCGGATTTATGGTTGTGAAGGGCAGTGATCTTGCAGTGAGCGGGGCATCTGAAATTGCTAGATATTTTGGAATGAGTGAGCGATTTATCGGTCTGACCATCGTTGCATTTGGTACATCTCTTCCAGAGCTGGTGACTTCTGTGATGGCGGCGAAGAAAGGTAATGTAGGGATTGCCATTGGAAATATTGTGGGAAGTAATATCTTCAATATTTTATTTGTCATCGGAACAACAGCACTTATCTGTACGGTTCCATTTGAACCCAAATTCCTGATTGATTCCGGAGTGGCCGTGTTCAGCGGTATATTACTGTGGGTTGGCACGTTCAGACATAAGGAACTTCGAAGATCTTGCGGAATTGTAATGTTGCTGTGTTATGCGGCATATTTTGCATATTTATGCATGTAAGTAATAATATAGTGTGATGCTGCTGTGGATTTTGGGCAGACGTTTTGAATGATTTGTTTTAGGAATTCCTCTTTACAGAATGCCGGATGACATGATATGATATATGTATATATGACCGGCTAACGATTACTCTAGACATCGGTGAATTCACCGGGGCCGAAGAAGCAAAACCTGGAAAGGCATCTTTTTCAGGAAGAAACTGACAGGCAAAAGGAAGGTAATCTCACGGAACTCTGGAGAGAATGGAATCATTCCATCGCCTACGTGGCTATAACCAACTGGCAAAAGGACAGAGGGCAACAGATGTACAATAAGGCATCTGTGCGCTCTGTTTTTGTTTGTTTTAAAACAAAGTGCATCATATATGGAGATGCAATAAGACAAATGGAGGATAGAATAAACAATGAGAATGATGTTGGTTGGAGCCGGAGCAGTCGGTGAAAGTATGTTGAAGATTTTAAAATGGCGCGATCCAAAGGGAGAATGGCTGTCTTATGTGCTGGTGGGGGACTATGATGCTTCCAGAGCGCAGGAGGTAGTGGATCTTCTGGCAGATGAGCGCTTTTCTTATGCGCAGATCAATGCAACAGACAAGGAACAGATGAAGGACCTGATCCAGGATCATAAGATTGACTTTGTGATGGATGCGGCACCGCCATTTGCCAGTAACTATATTTTTGATGCTGCCTATGAAGCCGGAGCTAATTATGCCAATATGGGAACCTGGTCTGTTCCTATGGAGGAACCAGCATATGGCCTTGGAATTGAGAACAGCTACACGGAACCTATGACAAAATATAATTTTGATCGGCATGAACAGTGGAAGAAAAAGGGACAGATGGCAGTGATCTGTCTTGGTATCGATCCGGGTGTGGTCAATGTCTTTGCAAAGTATGCGGCAACCCATCTGTTTGACAGGATGACAGAAGCACATGTGAAAGATGGTGGAAATCTTTCTGTGCCAGGAGCAGACCCGGATGCGATCCAGTTTGGATTCAATGTATGGACGGTTCTGGATGAAGTGATGAATCCCAATGTGGAGTATGATCAGGAAAAGGGCGGACTTATTGTAGAAAAAGCCTTTGCCGGCCAGGAGACATTTCTGATGCCGGATGGAGTCGGTGAAAATACACTGGTTAAAGTAGAGCATGAGGAAGTTGTGACATTTGCCCGTTTTCTGAAGCAGTATGGACTTAAAAAGGCAACGTTCAAGATCAGCCTTGATGACAATCTGATCACAGCACTGAAGGTGATCGATCATCTGGGCCTTCGCAGTCTGAAGCCGGTGCAGGTGGGCAATGTGAAGGTGGTTCCGAGAGATGTGGTAGCAGCCTGTGCACCGCAGCCGAAAGACATCGGAACGGAAATGATTGGTGAGATGCTGGTGGGCGTACATTGTATCGGAGAAAAAGACGGCGCAAGAAAAGAGTATTTCCTGTATCAGAATTTTGATAATCAGGCATCAATGGCACGTTGGGGTTCTCAGGCAGTAGTGGCTCAGACCGGATTTGGCGCAGCACTGGCAATTGAACTGATCGGCAGAGAAATCTGGAAAGAAGCCGGAGTCTTCTCACCGGAATATTTTGATCCGGAACCTTATCTGAAGTTGATGGATGAGACTGGATATGAATGGCATGTGATGGAACTGCCAGTAAAAGAAAAGTAAGAAAAGTCAGGCAGCACTGTAAAAAAGTGCTGCCTGTTCGGGATTTCCTTTCTTTTTCAAAATACGAAATGTACATTGTGTAGCGGATGTATATAATGGCTCCTGACCACTGGATGAAAAATCACCAAGGTTTTGCCGCAGCAATTCGGCAATAGCGGGACGTAAAAATCCATTCATGGCATTTTGAACTACAATAAATGTTTTTCCGCAGGATATTTTTCGGTCTACTACTTTTGTATAATATGATCCTGCATTGCATACTACAAAACGACCGGTTTCGAGAATAAATTTTGCGTTCAGACTTTTTAGATTTCGTTCATGCAGTTCCTTCATGGTCTGTCCGAGTTTTTCGAAAATAAGAGGTTTTTCAGTTGAAATATCATAGACAGTTCCGATTCCGCTGCCGAAATTAATAAATGAAAGATCTATTCCTTGCATTTGGCTGATACGTTCTGCTAGTGCATAACAATTTTGATAATATGTACACAGTAAATCTGCATCAAGAATCTGTGAACGAAGATGAACATGAATTCCTGCAATTCTGAGATGAGGAAAATTTAGAACAGAAGACATGAGCTGATTTTCATCAATTCCGAATTTGCTTGGAACTGCTGGTGTACCATCCATAGAAAAATTCGGATTCACACGCACACCGATAGAAATGTGTGCATTTTTTGATGCTGCATATGTTTCCAGAAGCTGCAATTCAGAAAAACTGTCTGCAATTATGGTACACTTTTCCCAGGCTTTTTTCAATGTCATCAATGTTTTTTCCCGGTGTAGAATAGAAAATCGATTCGTGAGCAATTCCAGTCTGTACTGCCAGCAATACTTCATTTGCAGATGCTGCATCAGCTCCAAATCCCTGTGCAGCAATAGATGCGACCAGAGGTGCAAATGGGTTGGTTTTTATGGAGTACAAGAATAATTCATCAGGCATGACTGACTGAAGAAACTGGCACCGTTCTATGATTTGTTGCCTGTCATAAAGATAGCAGGGAGCATTTTGTTGTATAAATGTAAGCTTTTTCTGGTCCATGTTTTTCCTCCTGTTCGGATATTAAATTCGTAATTTCAGATAATTATATCATGCTATTGATGCAGATGGGAAATTAAATAGCAAATAAAAATATACAAAATGTATTTATATTTCTTCGAACAAGTGCTATACTATGAATATCAGGAGGTAATTGATGATGGAAAATGCGTATTTAGTCAGTTATTCAGTAAAAGGAATTAAAAATATAGATACGTTGGTTACGTTATCTTTTTACAAAAAAACCATAGAGAAAGATTTAGATGTACAGAATTACAATATTAAGGGTATTTATGGAGTGAATGGTTCCGGAAAATCGGGTATTATCATGTCGGTTAAAATATTGAAAAATTTGATTTGGGATTCTAGCTATTTAAATAATCCAATTATTCAGAAAAATTTAGAGGAAATTGTTAATAAAAGAACAAAAGAATTATTTATACAGTTGGATTATTTGATGAAAATGGGAAAAACGGTCGAGTATTTCCGTTACGAGATTACTTTGTCGAAAGATGAGAATGAAAAATATGTGATTTCTCATGAACAATTATTATCTCGAAATGCATTTTCAAAAAAAGAGGAGATGGAAACTATTTTCAGAATTTCCAATGGAGAGATAATTTCATTATATGAGAAGGAAAAAGAAAATGAAATTTCAAAAACTGTTTATCAAAAAACAATGAACCTATTGTCGTCGTCAACAATGAGTTCGCTATTTGTTGAAAAGATTTTTAAAATGTTTTACGATAATGATCAAGGGAAAAACTCTTTGCTTTTCTTTAAACTGGCAATACTTTGTTTTTTGGGGAAAAATCTGCATGTATATATGGATGAATCCGATAATCACAGAGAATATGTTGTACGGAACTCCATAGAACATCCTGAAGATTTGAAAAAATATAATACAGAAATTAATTTGATGATAAATCGTTTATGGAAACCAAATAATGATTTTCGTGAAGTATTATCAGTTTCTGGGAATGTTGTTAATAAGTCCATGTATCAGCATTTTGAAAAAATAGTTGATGGATTATTTGAATTTCTGCATATTTTTAAACCAGATTTAAAAAAGATTGAGATTGAGAAAAAAGAAAATAAAGATGTGTTTATCTGCGATCTGATTATGGTTTATGATTCCTATAAGATTCATGCAGAATTTGAAAGTACGGGAATAAAGAAGTTGATCAGATTGTTTGGATATTTAAAAGAAATGGTGCAGGGAGGAATTGTTTTTATTGATGAATTAGATTCTAATCTTCACGATGTGTATTTGTGTGCATTGCTGGAATATCTTATGGAATATGGAGAGGGACAGCTTTGCTTTACAACGCATAATGTTGGGCCGATGGATGTTTTGAAACAACGTAAGAAGTCGATAGACTTCCTGTCGGAAGATCATAAAATCTATTCGTGGAGAAAAAATGGAAATTATTCACCTTCAAAGCTTTACAGAAGTGGAATGATTGAAGGGTCTCCGTTTAACATTGATTCTATTGACTTTATAGGAGCTTTTGGATTAGACGGGGAGGATGAATAGTGGGACTACAGTTGATATTTGTTGTTGAAACTAACAAGCATAGTAAATCTGACTGGATTTATATTAAAGAAACAGTAGAACATTTTTATTCCTATGATCGGACACAGGTGAAGTTAAGCGCTGTCTATATGGATGGGAAAGGCAATTATAACAGCAACAAGAAAGAGAGAGAAATAAAAGCTTTGATATCTCAATATCAGTCTACATCAAAAACAAATCATACTAATGTAATTTACTGTTTTGACTGTGATGATTATGATAATAAGATTGATGATCGAAATTTTTTGGAAGAAGTAAGGAAATACTGTGCTGGAGCAGGCTATGAATTTGTTTGGTTTTGTAAAGATGTAGAGCAGGTGTATATTGGAAAAAAAGTTGCTGACAGCCAAAAGGGGAAAGAAGCTGCTAGATTTAAAACAAGAAAACAAATTAGTACGGTTGATTCTAAGAAACTTCTGATGGAAGAGTATCAAAGTAACACCAGTAATATTATGCGTGTATTGGATCAATATCCAGAATTAATAAGAAAAAGGTAAGAGGTAAAAGTATTTTTTGGGGGATGGGGATCAGTTATGGAAAAATCGGTACTTATAAAAGGTGACAACTACGATATTCCAGGAGTCTTAAGCTACACAGAAACAGCGAATAAGATGCCAGCGGTTATTTTATGCCATGGAACAGGAGCACAGAAAAATGAAGTAGGAAATCTGTTTGCGATTCTGGCAGAAAAACTGCTGCAAAGAGGAATTGCCTCTGTTCGTATAGATTATGCGGGTTGTGGTGACAGCAAAGCGGATCAGCGGCAACTGACATTTCTTGGTGAAGTGGAGGATACGAAGAGAACATGTCAGTATATCTGTGGTCTGAAGTATATTGATCAGAAAAATATCGGAATCCTTGGCTTCAGTCAGGGAGCGCGTGTTGCGGCAGAATTATTAAAAGAAACGCAGGAATTTACTTGTGTGGCAAGCTGGTCAGGTGCCTGCCAGAATGGAAGAGGGGCATTTGAGGGATGGTTTCAGGAATATTATCAGGAAGCAGAAGAACGTGGATATGCAAGAATTCCTATGGGATGGAGAGATGATCTTCTATTATCAAAACAGTGGTTTGATGAGATTGAAAACACAACTCCTATGGATGGGCTTAAAAAGTATACAGGTCCGGTGCTGGCAGTTGCCGGTGCTGCGGATGAAATTGTTCCGTGCAGTCATATGAAAGAAATTATGGCAGAAAGTACAAATGAGCAGAGTAAGATGCTGATATTGCCTGGCGCAGATCATATTTTTAATGTATTGTCAGAGGATAAAACGATGTCGGAACATGTGCTGGGTGCGACTGCGGACTGGTTTGCAGAAGTTATGGGTGGAGTTAAAATCTCTAAATAAATATGAACATCAGTTAAATTTCTAACCAGTGATTTAACAACAGCTCAGTTGTGTGTCCTCTGCCTGTCTGCTATGATGATTCTAACAGAAAATACTGGATCAGACAGGGAGGAACGGACGATGACCATAGGAAAAGTAATCCGGAAATACAGAAAGCTTGCAAACTTAACACAGGAAGAGATGGCGGTAAGACTTGGAGTGACTGCTCCGGCGGTCAATAAGTGGGAAAATGAAAATTCCTGTCCAGATATTACATTATTGGCACCGATTGCCAGACTGTTAAATATTTCTCTGGATACGTTGCTGTCGTTTCAGGAGGATCTGACGGAGCAGGAAATCATAGATCTCGTTGAGCAGGCTGCTCAGATAATGAAAGAAAAATCTTATGAAGAAGTTTTTCGGTGGATGAAGCAGGTGCTGGAGCAATATCCAAACTGTGAACCACTGTCTTTGAACTTTGCAGCAATCCTTGATGCGCAGGGTATTTTTCAGGGAGTTTCTGAGCAGGAAAAATATGAGAAATTTATATGTGGGTGGTATGAACGGGCACTAGACAGCGAGGATGAAAATATTCGGACAAAAGCGGCGGATGCTTTGACCAATTTTTATTTGCGAAAGAAGCAGTATGACAGAGCTGAGAAGTATCTGGAATATTTGTCGCAGCAAAATCCTGAGAAGAAGCGGAAAAAAGCGCAGATCTGTGCAGAAACAGGAAGACTGGAAGAAGCATACAAGGTGTATGAAGAACTTTTATTTTCGGATTATATGAGAGCTAGCGTGGAACTTCAGGGAATCTATATGCTTGCATTACAGGAAAATAACCGGGAAAGAGCACATCGAATCGCTGAAAAGCAAAAAGAATTGGCGCATTGCTTTGAAATGGGAGCATATTATGAGAATTCTCCAGGTCTGGAACTGGCAACACTGGAACAGGATGCGGATGCAGTTATTTCTATCATGGAGAAAATGCTTTCCAGCGTGGAGCACATTGGTGAATTCAGAAAAGCACCACTGTACGAACACATGGATTTCAAAGAAACAAGTGATGAATTTAAGACAGATTTAAAAGAAAATTTACTGAAATGTTTCCAGAATGAAGAAAGCTATGGATTCTTGAAGGAAGATAAACGCTGGCAAAGACTGGTGAGGCAGTAATTTGAAAAATTAAAATTAAGTCTTACATAAAATAAAATAGTGTGATACAATATACCAGCTTTTGTGGTTACTATTGGAAACGCACACTCCTCCGGGATGATAACGAACAACACATGCAAAAATGCAAAACAGTTATTCATTATGATCAGGAGGATTTTTTATGCCCAAAAACAAATTTCAGGATGTAGTATTCACGGCTATTATGGCGACTATTATGGTGTACGGAATGGTTGTCTACAATGTAGCACTTAACACAGGAGGTGTGACAGGACAGACATTTTTAATGGCAGTTCATGAACTGCCGATTATGGTGCCAATCGCATTTGTGCTGGAGTTCTTTGTTGTCGGAAAGATTGCCAGAATGCTGGCATTTACAGTGATGACACCGAATGACAGACCGCAGTTTATTACCTATGCGATCTCCATTTGCATTTGCTGTATCATGTGCCCACTGATGAGCCTGGTGGCAACTATTTTGTTCAAGGATACAAAGACATTTGGAACATGGGTACAGACCTGGGGAATGAATTTCCCGATGGCGATCTGTTATCAGATGTTCTATTGCGGACCGCTGGTAAGATTGATTTTCAGAACTATTTTCAGAGAGAAGAAAACTGCTTAACCAAAGATCCGCCAGTTATACAAAAGTATAATTCCCAGTATGCCACCAAACAGATAAACCAGAGGTTCTGCGCTGCTGACTTTGATTGCTTTGCTGCCTGCTTTCGGAAACAGGCAGCGAAATGCGATCCAGCAGCCAAAACCAACGGCGGTTCCAAGTGTATTCATCGTCAGGTCATCAATGTCTGTTACCCGTAGACAAAACAACTGTGAAAGCTCAATGGACAGAGACATACAAAAACCTGTGAGAACAGTTCTTCCCATTTCCCGATATCTTCGCCAGATCAGTGGCAGCAAAAATCCAAGAGGCATGAACATGATAATATTTAAAATATAAGTGGCAAAACCCTCTGATGAAAATGGAATCAGATTGATGGTTGAATCCAGTTTTCCATGGCTGATCAAATCCCAGATTGTTCCGATTCCGGCAACTTTTTTCACGGCCAGATAGCAATACAGCATATAAATATAAATCCAGATTATATGCCGCTGTCGGTATCTTTTGTGTGCAATTTTTTGTCTGTTAAGGAAAAGCCACACGGAACCGGGCAGAATAAAGCAGATAAAAGAATATACCGAAAAGATGTCAAAGCTCATATATGCTGAAAGTAGATTAAAAATCATAGATTGGTCCTCCATTGGATATCATTTCCATTACTATGACAGGATTCTATTAAGAGCCGGTTTAGAAATCTCTTAAAGTTTTCTAAAGAAGAGCGGCAGTGAGAGGATTCTGTGTTATACTGACAGATATGATGAGTTGGGGTGAAGTACTTATGAAAAATAAGAAGAAAAGTTCGGTTACGATTATTGGCGGAGCAGATGGAACTACAAGTATTTTTATTGCAGGTAAAATGGACAGACAGCCGTTAAAGATCAAAATATGGAACGCAATTTATCAATATAAAAGAAGACAGGCAGCAAAGAAAATTGTAGTGGGGACACATACGCTGGAAGAGACAGTGAAGTATGCGAGAAAAACATATGGTATGACGGAGTTGTCGACAGACACAAGCAAGTATCAGGATTTGAAGAGAAATTTGAAGGAAAGTCTTATGTGGCGTCAAAAGAAGGATCAGGAAATATCCATGGATTTTCATGTGTATGAACTGAAAACCGTTGATGGATGTCTGGAAATGGAGATTGATTATAACTGGAAGGAATTTACTATCTCATATTCCGGCAGGAAAAAGGAGGCGAAACAGTTTCGGAAAATCTCACAGGAACTATATCGCTATTATGGAGTCAGCGAGCAGGATATTAAAGAAATGTCAGAGAGATATCATACATTGTTAGCGGCACTGAGTATGTAACAGATTGCTTGTTTGTGACAATGCGGGAACTAATAAAGAGAATCTGTGAAATAAACAAAACAACAGGTGAAATATAATGAGAGAAGAATCAACAGCACCATCCTGCATTCAGGTGCGGGGTGCGAAGGTGCACAATCTGAAAAATATAGATGTGGATGTTCCACTGAACAAGATCGTGGGAATCGCGGGTGTCTCCGGCTCCGGAAAATCTTCGCTGGCTCTGGGTGTGCTCTATGCGGAGGGTTCCAGACGATATCTGGAATCTCTGTCCACGTATACCAGAAGGAGAATGACTGGTGCTGCAAAGGCGCAGGTAGATGAGGTGCTGCATGTTCCGGCAGCACTGGCACTTCACCAGAGACCGGGAGTGCCGGGAATCCGCAGTACATTTGGAACAGGAACAGAACTTCTGAACAGTCTGCGGCTGATGTATTCCAGACTTGCCAGTCATCGCTGTCCCAATGGTCATTATCTGAAACCAACTCTTGCTGTGGCGGCTGGTTCTGAGCTGATCTGCCCGGAATGTGGAGCGCATTTTTATGCACCGTCCGCGGAGGAACTGGCATTCAACTCCCAGGGGGCCTGTAAGCGGTGTGGCGGTACGGGAAGTGTGAGGACAGTGGATCTTGATACACTGGTGCCGGATGATACATTGTCGATTGATGATGGGGCGGTGGCTCCCTGGAACAGTCTCATGTGGTCGTTGATGACGGATGTGTGCCGGGAGATGGGAGTTCGGACCGATATTCCATTTAAGGATCTGACAGATCAGGAAAAAGAGATCGTGTATCATGGTCCGGCAGAGAAAAAGCATATTTTTTATAAAGCAAAGAAGAGTAACCAGGCAGGAGAACTGGATTTTACTTATTATAATGCAGTCTATACGGTTGAAAATGCCCTCGCAAAGGTAAAAGATGAAAAGGGCATGAAACGTGTGGAAAAATTCCTGAAGGAAGAGACCTGCCCAGAATGTGGCGGAAGTCGGTTATCTGATCGGGCACGGGCACCAAAGCTTCGGGGAATCAGTCTGGATGAAGCCTGCCGGATGACGCTTGGTGAACTGGTGGAATGGGTGGCAGGTGTGCCGGAATCTCTGCCGGAGGAGATGCGTCCCATGGCAGAGCGTATCTGTGAATCCTTTCAGTCAGCAGCAAGGAGACTGATGGATCTGGGACTTTCTTATCTGTCCCTTAACCGGGCGGCATCAACTCTGTCTACCGGAGAGAGGCAGAGAATGCAGTTGGCAAGAGCCGTAAGAAACCGTACGACAGGAGTATTGTATGTGCTGGATGAGCCATCGATTGGTCTGCATCCATCGAATATTGTGGGATTGAATGCGGTGATGCATGATCTGATTGCAGATGGCAATTCGGTACTTCTGGTAGACCATGACACGCAGATTCTCAAGGAGTCTGACTGGATCATTGAGATGGGACCAGAAGCAGGTGCAGGCGGCGGGCATGTGATCGCGCAGGGAACCATCCCTGAGATTGCAGAGAATAAAGCATCCATGATAGGACCATTCCTGTCGGGAAAGGCAGATGCAAAGATGCGAAAACAGACCGCAGAGCAGGAACTGTTTTCAATGGGAATCATTCATCTGTCTACGGATTCAATTCATACGGTAAAGCCACTGGAGGTGGATATTCCCAAAGGACGGCTGACCGTTGTGACAGGTGTATCAGGTTCTGGTAAGACGACAATGGTTCTGGAAAGTCTGATACCGGGACTGCAGGCGGTGACCAGTGGAGGAAAGTTACCGGCTTATGTGAAAGCGATTCAGGCGGAAGGCATTTCTCATGTGAAGCTTATCGATGCCACACCCATTGGAATCAATGTTCGTTCCACAGTAGCAACTTATGCTAATGTACACGATGAACTGAGGAAGGTCTATGCCAGAACAGTCGATGCGAAAAATGCCGGTTATAAGGCAGGCGATTTCTCCTATAATACCGGAGCATTACGTTGCCCGGTCTGCGACGGAACCGGCGAGATCAGTCTGGATGTACAGTTTTTGCCGGATGTGGACATTCCTTGTACGGAGTGTCGTGGTACCAGATATAAAAAAGAAGCATGGCAGATCATTTACGAAAATAAAGCAAAGAAGAAATATTCGCTGCCGCAACTGATGGAGATGGATGTGCATACGGCGTTGGAGGCAACCAAGGATCTGAAGACAGTCCATCAGAGGCTGGAAGTGCTGGAAAAGCTGGGGCTTGGATATCTGGCACTGGGAGAGGAGACACCCAGCCTGTCAGGTGGAGAGGCCCAGCGGCTGAAGCTGGCCAGTGAGATGGGAAAAGGTCAGTCAGATTCTGTCTTTGTGTTTGACGAGCCGACCATTGGTCTTCATCCATTGGATGTATTCACACTGCTGCAGGTATTTCAGACACTGGTGGACAATGGTGCCACGGTGATTGTGATCGAGCATGATCTGGATGTGATCCGAAACGCCGATTACATGATTGATATGGGACCAGGCGGCGGAGAAGCAGGCGGACGGATCGTGGCAGCAGGAACACCGGAACAGGTGGCGAAGAATCTGGACAGTGTCACAGGAAGGTTTCTTTGAAGAGATGCCCGTAGATTTTTTTCTATAAATATGTTAAAATTTTATCCAAATGAGTACAGACAGGAGTAATGGAATCGTTCATGAAAAGAAATGACTGGATCCTGGCGACGGCAGTTTTGCTGGCGGCAGGAGTCTTAGGGGTATATTTGCTGCTGGGGCGTCAGACGGGAAGTTATGTGATGATCAGTAAGGATAATGAGGAGATCGGAACCTATAGCCTTAAGGATGATCGAGTTATTGATGTAGGAGAGGGTAACCGGCTGGAGATCAAAGATGGAGCGGTCCACATGCTCTATGCAGACTGCCTGGATCAGATCTGTGTGCACACGGGATGGATCGATCAGGAACATGATATGATCGTCTGCATGCCCAATAAGGTTGTTGTGCAGATCGTAGAGCAGTAAGACAAAGGAGAAGGATAGATGATGGAACTGGAAAAAGAACTGAAGCAGAAGATGGAAGAAATCACACCGATTGACAGACAGGTGATGGAAGCGGCCTGGAAAAACTGGGATGGACTTTGTAAGCCGCTGCGAGGTCTTGGCTGGCTGGAAGAAGCATTGGTCCAGATCGCAGGGATTATGAGAGATGACCGTCCGCATCCAGATAAGCGTGCGGTTGTGATCATGGGTGCAGATAATGGAGTTGTAAAGGAAGGCGTGACGCAGACAGACCAGTCTGTGACGATGCAGGTATTGGAAAATATGGGAAATGATCTGTCTACCGCATGCGTTATGAGTCATCAGGCTGGCTGTGATATGATTCCGGTCAACATCGGAGGACTGACGGATGGTGTACATCCAAAGATCCGCAACCGGGTGGTGCGTTATGGTACCGGAAACATTGCAAAAGAACCGGCCATGACAAGAGAAGAGTGTGTGAAAGCAATTCTTACGGGAATTGAGATCGTAAAGGAATTGAAAGAAGAAGGTTATCAGCTGATCGTGACCGGCGAGATGGGAATCGGAAATACGACCACCAGCGCTGCCTGTGCAGCGGTCTTATTTGGAAAAGACCCTGCAGATGTGACAGGCCGGGGAGCAGGTCTTTCCAGTGAAGGATTAAACAGAAAGATCAATGCCATCCGAAGTGCGATTGCCGTAAATAAGCCGGACCCCAAGGATGCCATTGATGTGATCGCAAAAGTAGGTGGACTTGATATTGCAGGAATGGTTGGCTGTTATCTGGGAGCGGCAATCTGTCAGATGCCGATCCTGATCGATGGATTCATCTCTGCCGTATCCGCTTATCTGGCATGTATGCTGAACCAGACTGCAAAGGAATATATGATCCCGACCCACTGTTCCGCAGAACCAGCGGCAAAAATGATCATGGAAAAACTGGGAATGGAAGCACCGCTTCATGCAGGCATGCATCTGGGAGAAGGAACAGGTGCGATTATGGGTCTGTCTCTGATCGATCAGGCATTGAATGTTTATTATCATGTGGCTACTTTTGAGGGCGGTCATGTGGAAGCATATACGCATCAGGTGTAAACAAAAATGGAACAATTTGTATATAAGAATCATAAAAAATTAAGATATGGATATACCACAGGTTCCTGTGCAGCAGCGGCGTCAAAGGCAGCTGCTGCCATGCTGCTTTCAGGCAAAGAGATTTCTTATGTGGAGCTTCATACTCCGAAGGGAATCGATCTTCGGCTGGAAGTGCTGGATATCAGCCGTGAGGACAATGCAGTCAGCTGTGCGATTCAGAAGGATGGAGGCGATGATCCAGATGTGACCAATGGAATCCTGATCTATGCGAAAGTCAGCCGGGAGCCGGCAGATGAAGCACAGATCATCATTGATGGAGGCATTGGTGTTGGCCGGGTGACAAAGCCTGGACTGGAACAGCCGGTGGGAGCTGCTGCCATCAATAAGGTGCCGCGCCAGATGATCCGGGAAAATCTGGAAGCTGTCTGCGAACAGTATCATTACCATGGAAAACTGTCTGTGGTGATCAGTATCCCATCTGGTGTGGAGCTGGCGGCAAAGACCTTTAATCCAAGGCTTGGAATCGTGGGAGGTATCTCGGTGCTTGGAACCAGTGGCATTGTGGAGCCTATGAGTGAGCAGGCATTGATCGACACAATCCGGGTAGAGATGCGGCAGAAGCTGGCAAATGGCATGGAGTATCTGCTGGTGGTTCCGGGCAACTACGGAATTGATTTTCTTGATCAGTATGGTCATGGACTTCAGTTGGAAGATGCTGTGAAATGCAGCAATTTCGTAGGAGAGGCATTGGATGCAGCGGTAGAATTTGGAGCCAAAGGCGTGTTACTGGTAGGACATATTGGAAAATTTGTAAAGCTTGCAGGCGGTATTATGAATACTCACTCGCACAATGCAGATGCGCGAATGGAGCTTCTGACTGTTCACGCGGCGTTGCTGGGTGCACCGGTGGAGCTGCTTCAGAAGATGATGGAGTGTGTGACTACAGATGATGCACTGAAATATCTGAAAGAAGCGGATCTGATGGAACCAGTCATGGAGCGGATCATGGAAAAAATGGAATTCTATGTGAACCAGCGTGCTCAGCATCAACTGGAACTGGGCGTGATTACATTTTCCAATGTATTCGGCATCCTTGGTCAGACAAAGAACGTACCAGACCTGGTGAAAAAGATTGGAAGAGATAAGACATGAACATAGCAGTGATTTGCTTTACAGAGCATGGGGCAGTTCTGGCGGAGAGACTCTCGAAAGAATTTTCAGAAAGAGAGATGACCTGCCGGGCATGGATTAAGAAGAAAGAGGCACAGATACCTGACTGCAGAAATGTGCAGGTTCTGACACAGAGTCTCCGGGAGTGGACAAAAGAGCAGTTCGCAGCGGTGGATGCCATGATCTTCATCGGAGCCACAGGCATTGCGGTGCGTAGTATTGCTCCGTATGTGAGAAGTAAAAAGACGGATCCGGCGGTGATCGTGGTAGATGAGCAGGGACGGCATGCCATCTCGCTGTTGTCCGGTCATATTGGCGGTGCCAATGCGCTGACCCTCCTGGTATCAGAATGGATCGGTGCAGAGCCGGTGATCACGACGGCCACAGATCTTCATGGAAAATTTGCGGTGGATGCATTTGCAGCCAGAAGGGATCTCTACATAGATTCCATGCCACTGGCAAAGGAGATTGCTGCAGCGTTGGTGGAAGATAAAAAAGTAGGGATATGCAGTGCATTTCCGGTGCTGGGAACGGTTCCGGCAGAGCTTACGCAGGTGGAGAATCTGTATGGTGTGGAGTCCGATGGCACGAAGGCGGAGAAGCAGAACTTGCTTCCTCTTGGATTCTCCATCACCTACAGGAAGAACCGGCCCTTCCCCCACACACTTCATCTGGTTCCGAAGACAGTGGTGCTTGGAATCGGCTGCAAGAGGGGAACGGAAGCGGAGTCGATCCGTGCACTGATCAGGGAAACTCTTGAACAGAATCAGATCTTTAAGGAGAGTATCTGTCTGATCGCATCTATTGATCTGAAAAAGGATGAAGAGGGAATCAGGATCTGCGCAGAAGAACTGGGAGTTCCTTTTGTGACCTGGAGTGCGGAAGAACTGGAGCAGGTGCGATCGGAGGATGGATTTACGGAGTCTGCGTTTGTCCGTTCTGTGGCAGGTGTGGGAAATGTGTGTGAACGGTCAGCACTCAAAGGAGCCGGAACCAGCCGACTGCTGATTCGAAAAACAGCTCATAATGGTGTGACTGTGGCAGCTGCTGTAAAAGATTATACTGTTTGTATGGAGGACTAGAGATACATGGATAGAAAACCGGTGATCATATTTGCGGGAACGACCGAAGGAAGAACGATCTCAGAATATCTGGCATCTTGTAAGGTTCCGGTGACGGCCTGTGTTGCCACTGAATATGGTGAGACACTTTTAACTGAAAATGAATATCTGAAGGTACATGCAGGACGCATGGATCAGGAAGAGATCGCAGCATTTATCCGTGGAAAAGGGGCAGAGCTTGTGATCGATGCAACACATCCTTATGCGGCGGTGGTATCGGAAAATGTGGCGGCAGCCTGTGAGCGGGAACAGGTGGACTATGTGCGCCTGATCCGGGGCAGCAGCGCAGAATCGGTGGATCAGGCGGTACTGGTAGGTTCTGTGGATGAGGCTGTAGAATACTTAAAGAAGACAGAAGGAAATATTCTGGCTACGACCGGAAGTAAGGAACTGTTTAAATATACACAGATCCCTGGATTTGAGAAGAGGGTATTTGCAAGAGTACTGTCTACCGGAGAGGTGGCAGCAGCCTGTGAGAAGCTGGGATTTGTGGGTAAGAATCTGATCTGCATGCAGGGGCCGTTCAGTGAAGCACTGAACATTGCTATGCTGCATCAATTTGACTGTAAGTATCTGGTGACGAAGGAGACAGGAAAAGCCGGAGGATTTGAAGAAAAGCTTCATGCGGCAAAAGTGGCAGGAGCAACTCTGGTGCTGGTGGGACGTCCGCCGGAACAGAAGGGTTATTCCTATGATGAAGTGCTGGAGATGATGAGGATTCGTTTTCATCTGGCAGCAGCTTCTGTACTGGAAGTACAGCCGACACAGGCAAAGCGAAAAGTAACTCTCGTTGGCATCGGTATTGGCACACCGGAAGGAATGACAGTAGAAGCTGCACAGGTCATCGAGAAGGCAGATCTATTAGTGGGTGCTGACCGGATGCTTGCGGCTGCGGCAGATAAGCACAAACCAACATTTTCTGCTTATGAACCTCGGAAAATTGGTGATTATCTGGAGCTGCATCCAGAGTATCAGCGAATCGTGGTACTGCTGTCAGGTGATATTGGATTTTACAGTGGAGCCAAGAGGCTTTATGAAGAACTGGAGCAGAGAGATTTTGAGGTGGATGCGCTGTGTGGAATCTCTTCTGTAGTTTATTTCTGTGGAAAGCTGCGGACTGCATGGGAAGACGTATGTCTGCTGAGCACCCATGGACGCAGTGCCAATCTGGTGGGAGCAGTGAAGAGTCATCATAAAACATTCACCCTTCTTGGAAAAGGAGAGAGTGTCCATGTACTCTGTCAGGAACTGATGGAATATGGCTTGGCTCATGTTACTGTTCATATAGGTATCCAGCTTGGATACGAGGATGAAAAGATCCTGTCAGGAACACCGGAAGAATTGTTGAAGCAGTCCATTGACGGACTTTGTGTGGCACTGATCGAAAATGAGACACCGTTCAGCGGTATCCGTGCCTGTGTGGATGATGAAGAATTTTCCAGAGGGAAAGCCCCCATGACCAAGAGTGAGATCCGAAGCCTTTCGGTGGCAAAGCTTCAGCTTCCAAAGGATGCCGTTGTCTACGACGTAGGAGCAGGAACCGGATCTGTGACCATCGAACTGGCATTGGCGGCTGTGGACGGATGTATCTATGCGATTGAGCGTAATCAGGAAGCCTGTGATCTGATCGAGGAAAATAAGCGAAAATTTGGAACACCTAATATTCAGGTAGTTCATGGACTGGCACCGGAAGCCATGGAAGACCTTCCTGCACCGACCCATGCATTTATTGGTGGCTCTGCAGGAAATTTAAAAGAGATCATTACCTGTCTTCTTGGTAAGAATCCATTGATCCGTCTGGTGATCAATACGGTGACGCTGGAGACTATGGCGGAAGTATCCGAGTGTCTGAAAGCACTGAATCTTATTGAAGAGGAGACGATCTGTGTCAATGTATCCCGGGCGAAGAAGCTGGGAGCATATCATCTGATGATGGGACAGAATCCGATCTATATTGTTACATGCAGAGGAGGCGGAGAAGTGTGAAAAAGGAGAGAGCAGTTCCGCGGATCCTGCTGTGTGCACCTGCCAGCGGCAGCGGTAAGACGTTGATCACCTGCGGAATTTTGCAGGCACTAGTGAACCAGGGGAAAAAGGTGGCATCTTTCAAATGCGGACCTGATTACATTGATCCTATGTTTCATGGAAGAGTCATAGGTACCAAATCCCGGAATCTGGATACTTTTTTTACAGATTCGAATACGACCCGCTACCTGTTTGCTGAAAATACGGCAGACTGTGATCTTGCAGTGGTGGAAGGAGTCATGGGTTATTATGATGGCCTGGGTGGTGTGAGTACCGACGGAAGCACTTATGATGTGGCGAGGACACTTTCTATACCGTCTGTGCTGATCGTAAACAGCAGAGGAGCGAGCCTTTCTATTCTGGCAACCATCAAAGGGTTTCTAAGCTTTCGGGAAGATTCTCAGATCCGGGCTGTGATTCTTAATCAGGTGTCCCCTATGATCTATGCTCAGTTGAAGCCACTGATCGAGCAGGAACTGGGAGTGCAGGTGCTCGGTTATGTGCCGAAGTTTACGGATCTGAATCTGGAGAGCCGTCATCTGGGTCTGGTTCTGCCAGGAGAGATCGAAGCATTGAAAGAAAAGCTTAAGCGTCTGGCAATGGCTTTGGAAGAGACACTGGATCTGGATGAGCTGCTCAGACTTGCAGAGATGACAGAGCCGATCAACTATGAAGAACCGAAGCTTCCGGTGCTTGAGCATTCTGTGAAAATTGCAGTGGCAGCAGACGATGCCTTCTGCTTTACTTATCTTGACAATCTATCCTTGTTGGAAAGGATGGGAGCAAAGCTTGTGTTCTTTTCACCGTTGAAAGACACAGAGCTGCCGAAGGGAATATCGGGTATGATCTTAAGTGGAGGATACCCGGAGCTACATGGAAAGGAACTGGCAGCAAACAGATCCATGCGTCAGTCTGTCAAGAAAGCGATCAAACAGGGGATGCCCTGTATCGCTGAGTGTGGAGGCTTCTTATATCTGCATCGGGAACTGGAGGATCAGGATGGAATCTTTTATCCCATGGCAGGAGTGTTGGATGCAAAGGCTTACCGGACCAATAAGCTGGGACGGTTTGGCTATATCAATCTGACTGCCAATGAAGCTCAGCTGTTGGGAGATAAGGGAATGACGATCCGTGGGCATGAGTTTCACTACTGGGAAAGTGAGCAGTGCGGAGAGAGCTTCCATGCGAAGAAACCGGTGGGAAAACGGCAGTGGGACTGTGTCAATGGAAATGAGACATTGTATGCAGGATTCCCACATCTGTTTTTCTGGTCTGCACCGGAAGCTGCCTATACATTTTTGAAGAAATGCGAGGAGTACGGAACATGCTGATACTGGTAACTGGTGGAAGCGGAAGTGGAAAGTCCGCATTTGCCGAGTCTGTAGTTATGGGATTAAAGACCCGTCCCAATCTCTATATTGCCACCATGTATCCCTTTGATGAAGAGTGCCATCGTCGGATCGCCCGCCATCGGCTTATGCGGAGAGATAAAGGGTTTGAGACGTTTGAATGTTATACCGGTCTGAAGGACGCGAAGATCCCTTCGTCTGGAACGACGCTGCTGGAGTGCATGTCCAACCTGACCGCCAATGAGATGTATCAGGAAAATGGTTCCGGGGATGCATGCGTGCAGGAGATCCTGAAAGGGATCCATCATGTGCTGAGTCACACAGAACATCTGGTGATCGTGACAAACGAAATCTTTTCTGATGGAATCGAATATGATCCGGAGACTACACGTTATCAGCAATATCTGGGAGAGATGAACTGTGAACTGGCAAAACTGGCGGATGTGGTGGTGGAAGTGGTCTACTCCATTCCGCTGGTAAAAAAAGGAACGCTGGAGGGAATTGTGTCATTATGAAAAAGATCTGGAACAGTTTTTTAATCGCATTTGCCATGTTTTCCAAGATCCCGGTACCAAGAGCTGACTGGGATAAGGAAAATATGCGGTATATGATGTGCTTCTTTCCGCTGATCGGAGTGGTGATCGGAGTACTCTTGCAGGGATTGGGGATTCTCTGCACCTGGCTCTCCTTTGGAGATACCATGCGGGGAGCTTCGTTTGTGCTGCTGCCTGTCCTGGTGACCGGAGGCATTCATATGGATGGATTTCTGGATACCACCGATGCTCTGAGCTCCTGGCAACCCAGGGAGAAGAAGCTGGAGATCCTGAAGGATTCCCATGCAGGAGCATTTGCTATTATTATGGGATGTTCATATTTTGTGCTGGCATTGGGAGTGTGGAGTGAGATGGATCTGAAGGTGCTTCCAGTGGCGGGACTTATCTTTGTAGTGTCCAGAACCTTAAGCAGTCTGGCATTGTCCACATTTCCAAAAGCAAATAAAAGCGGCTCTTTGTCCATGTTCTCAGATGCTGCTCAGAAGAGGATACTGTTGATCACTCTCGCACTGTGGCTGATAGTCTGCGCAGGAATTGGAATCTGTCTGGACTGGAAACAGACGATACTGCTCTTCGTAACAGCAGCAGTGGTGTATGGAAGTTATTACCGGCTGGCTATGAAGCAGTTTGGTGGAACGACGGGAGATATAGCAGGATTTTTTACACAGATATGTGAGCTTGCCTGCGCTTTTGTGATCATGCTGGGAGGAAAATTATTATGATACTGGTGACGGGAGGCTGTTTTCAGGGGAAGACAGAGTATGCACTTGAGAAGTTTCAGATCAGTCGGGACGAAGCGGCAGACGGCCGTACCTGTCCGTTGCATATGATCTATACGACGAAGCTTCTCTATCATTTTCATGAATATATCAGACGGCTCATGCAAGAAGAACAGGAGTTGTCTGTGGAAGAGCTGCTGCAGAAAAATCCGGATCTGATCCTTGTGACCAATGAGCTGGGCTACGGGGTTGTCCCTGTTGACCGCTTTGACCGGGAATACCGGGAGAAAACAGGACGGGTCTGCTGTGAGATCGCAAAGCAGGCCACAGAGGTTCATCGGGTGATCTGTGGGATCGGGACGGTGATCAAGCATGGCTGAGATCATATTAGTACGTCATGGAAAGACGGCAGGTAATCTGGAAGGACGCTATATTGGAAGCCGGACTGATGAGCCGCTCTGTGAAGAAGGAATTCATGCGTTGGAGGAAAAGGTGCGTGAGGGTATCTATCCGCCAGTGGATCTGGTCTATGCAAGTCCTATGATCCGATGCAGACAGACTGCAAAGATCCTGTGGCCTAAGTTTACAGATTCTTCTCAGATACAGTATGTACAGAATCTGCAGGAATGCGACTTCGGTGCATTTGAAAACAAAAATTATCAGGAACTGTCCGGTAATGCAGAGTATCAGGCGTGGATCGACAGCAACGGAACCTTGCCGTTTCCCGGAGGCGAGTCCAATGAAGCATTCCGGAAGCGGTGCTGCCAGGCGTTTCAGCGTATCACAGAAAGATTGCAGAAGCAGGAAGAGAAGACAGGGCAGACACTTCGGGCAGCAGTGGTAGTCCACGGTGGGACGATCATGGCGATCCTGGAGCGCTTTGGTACACCTAAGAAAAACTATTTTGATTATCAGGTGAAAAATGGCTGTGGTTACAGACTGACACCGGTGGAAGGGACAGATCAATGGAATTATCAATACTTGCAGTAATTTTAGGATTTATTCTGGATCTTATTGTGGGAGATCCACACTGGCTGTATCATCCCATCCGTCTGGTGGGACATCTGATCAGTGGTCTGGAGAAAATCCTGCGAAAAGTATTTCCAAAAACAGAACGTGGAGAACTGACAGCAGGAGTATTCCTTTTGATCCTCACAGCCGGAATCACATCGGGAGCAGCCTGGATCCTTCTGTACGCAGCTGGCTGTATTCATCCGTATGTGAAATTTGCGTTGTCCGTGCTCATGTGTTATCAGCTCCTGGCAACCAAATCTTTGAAGACGGAGACCATGAAGGTCTATGATGCGCTGAAAGAGGGAGATCTGAAAAAAGCCAGATATGCCGTATCCATGGTAGTAGGCAGAGATACGGATGTGCTGGATGAGATCGGTGTCACCAAGGCAGCAGTGGAGACTGTTGCGGAAAATACATCCGACGGGATCATTGCACCGCTGTTGTTTATGATGATCGGCGGACCTGTGCTGGGATATTTTTATAAAGCGGTCAATACTATGGATTCCATGGTTGGCTATAAAAACGATAAATATTTGTATTTTGGCCGGGCAGCGGCAAAATTTGACGATGTGGTCAACTACATTCCGGCGAGATTGTCTGCCATTCTGATGATCGGTGCCGCTGGCTGCTGTGGCATGGATGCGGCCAATGGCTGGCGCATTTACAAGAGGGACCGCTATAATCACAGCAGCCCCAATTCTGCGCATACAGAGGCAGTAACAGCCGGGGCACTGCACATTCAGCTTGCAGGAAATGCCTTTTATTTTGGAAAGCTGTATGAAAAGCCGACCCTGGGAGATCCGGATCGACCAGTGGAATATGAAGATATTACGCGTGCCAACCGACTGCTTTACGGAACCGCGATCCTGGCTCTTCTGGTATTTGGACTGGTGAAAGGAGTTGTCTTATGGCTTGTTTAAAAAAGGGATGTCTGCAGCTTTATTGTGGAGATGGAAAAGGAAAGACTACCGCATCGGTGGGTCTGGCAGTCCGGGCTGTTGGGACAGGACTGAAGGTGCTGTTCTGTCAGGTTATGAAGGATGGTACTTCCGGCGAGATCAAGATGCTTCAGAAGCTGGGAATCACCTATCTGTGTTGTCCGGAGCATTATGGATTCTTCTGGAATATGTCGGATGAGCAGAAGAAAGAAGCACAGCAGTCCTATACGGCATTATTCCGAAAAGCATGGGATATGGCAGTAAAGGAAGGCTATGATCTGCTGGTGATCGATGAATTTATGAGTGCCTACAATCATGGTCTGATCGAACAGAAGCAGGCGCTGGAATGTCTGATGAAGCGTCCAGACTGTCTGGAAGTAGTGCTGACAGGCAGAAATCCAGGGGAAGAACTGCTGAAGCTTGCAGATTATGTGACAGAGATGAAGAAGATCAAGCATCCGTTTGATCAGGGAATTCCTGCACGTAAAGGAATTGAGCTGTAGGGAATCCTTATGATTACTGTGAACAGGCAGGAGTAGGAAATAGTATGAATTATAAAGCAATCTTGCAATACGATGGAACCCGATATCGAGGCTGGCAGGTACAGGGAAATACAGATAACACCATACAGGGAAAAATAGAGACTCTTCTGACCCGTATGGCAGGTGAGCCGGTGGAGGTAAACGGCTCAGGCAGAACCGATGCGGGTGTTCACGCAGCAGGGCAGGTAATCAGTTTTCGGTGCCAGACAGACCGAACGCCGGAGGATATCTGCGCCTATATGAATCAATATTTGCCGGAGGATATCTGCGTGCTCTCGGTGGAAGAGGCAGCACCCAGGTTCCATGCCAGACTCAATGCAGTTCGTAAAACTTATGTGTACCGGATCTGGAATGCCCCGGTCAGACCAGTCTTTGAACGGAAATATATGACCTGGATCGAACAACCACTGGATGTGGATGCCATGAGACGGGCAGCCGAGCTGCTGTGCGGGACTCATGATTACCGGGCATTCTGTTCCTTGAAGAAATTCAAAAAATCCACGGTTCGTACGGTAGAAGAGGTGAACATAGAGCATCTGGGAAAAGAGATCCGCATCTCTTATACCGGAGATGGGTTTCTCTATCATATGGTTCGTATCCTGACCGGAACATTGGTGGAAGTGGGAGAAGGGGCACGAAAACCGGAAGATATGTCCACGATTCTCATGAGCATGGATCGCGCCAATGCTGGAAAACTCATGCCGCCGGAAGGACTTACGCTGGAATGCGTGGAGTATGAGGATAACTTGAAAAAGTAAATTTCATCACAGCTTAAATTTTGCGGATTTAGGCTGTGGCGGTCTTTTTGTAGATCATATTTTTCGTTATTTCATATAAAAGTGTGATTAATAAGCATAAAACTCCAATAAAAATGTGAGGAGCGATTCTGTGGAACGATTTATCTTAAAAAAGTTGCTGGCTTGGAAGAATTCTCCCTACCGCAAGCCTTTAGTCTTGAAGGGGGCATACGTTAAAATAGGACTAAATTAAGAGAAACCTTATAAAACAAGGTTTTGAATGATTTAAGTCCTATTTTTTTATATTAATTTTGAGGTAAGGATTAGGACGGCGCCGAACGAATCAATACCTACAATGTCATATTATCTAGCTGATTACTGGATAATGAGAAGATTGTGAGGTGAACTATATAATTTGAGATAGGACTTAGTTTATGCCTGAATTTTATGTTCAGGTGTAATCTGAGTCCTATTTTTTAAAAAGTCTGCGAGAGAATATTCTGCAATTTCAAATAATGAGTTAGACTTAATGCAAGTTAGGGATAACCTGATGGACAACTAAATATGCAATTACAGGTTTAATGAAAAATCATTATCATACCAGAAATGTCGTATGGAGTAAAATTCTGCAACAGGCACCAGACAAGAATCAGTCAAAGCTTTGCGAAGAGAGTCGAAGAATCGAAAGAAGAAGATGAAGCAGCAGGGTGCATAAGGAAGCACCGAAGGTAAGAGAAGATAAAGCCAGATAGATGTGAGGACGTGGGAGAAATCCTGCGTCCTTTTTTAATGCGGATAAATTATTATAGCACGATGATGAATAAAAATAGAGGACACACAAGCGGTCCTCTATTTTTTATTCATCATCGTTTTCAAAAGTAAAGATGTCTTCTACTGTAGTATCAAAGACTTTGGCAATATCCATAGCAAGTTTTAAGGAAGGATTATATCTGCCATTTTCGAGATTACCTATAGTTTCACGCCGGACGCCTACAAGCTTGGCAAGTTCGGCTTGCTGCATATTGCGTTCCTTACGGAGTTCATGAAGTCGGGTTTTTAGTATCGGCATTAGTAGCCCTCCTTTTCATACTTCAGGAAGAGTAATCCAGGAAGCATCTGTGATGCGGCAACGAAAAATCCGTATGCTTTGTAAAAAGGAAATGAAATAAAGCCAGATATAATTCCTACTATCATCATAGAACAAAGTAGTATCTCAAGGCTCATACTTTTAGCTGCCCAGATATGCTGTATACTCATCTTATCATCGGATTCCTGTCTGACTAATAGCGTGTAAAAAGAGCAGATTGCACTAACAAATAAAAGTACAGCACCTATTATTCTAATTGGTTTAAAAGGAACCAAGTTTGAAATTGAGTATAGAAGCCATAGACAACCATTGATTATATAGCGGATTGTGTATTTTTGAGTTACTGACAAAGTTTCTTTTCCTTTATCCATAATATCTACCTCAAATGTGTTATATTTCTAACATATGTTGCAAATATATCACATTGATTGTAAAATGTAAAGAGAAATGTGTGAAATAAATCACATCACATCACATAGATGTCCTTTTTATGGGACACATAGTATAATAAGGCTTCAGAAAGAGAATCTGTTGCAGATAAATTCAAAGAATTTATAAATAAATTAAAAAAGATATTCAATATTTGAAAAAAGACATGAAATATTTGCAAATGCAAATTGTACAAGCAGTTTTCTTGTGGTAAAATAATCCTAATATTGATTGCACATTATACGGAGGGAAAGAGGATGGCAATTAGTTATAACGGATTATGGAAACAGTTAATCGACCACGGAATGAAAAAGGGAGATTTGTGTGCTAGGACTGGTCTTAGTTCCAGTACAATAGCAAAGATGACAAACTGCGAGTCAGTAAAACTATCTGTTCTGGAAAAAATCTGCAAAGAGCTGGATTGTAACTTTGGAGATTTGGTTGACTATGTATCGGATGAAGAAAAAAAGTAAATTACCTTATGGAGGAAAATAAAATGGCTACGAGAAGTGCAAAAATAGATCAGAAAGCGGACCTGATATGGGCAATAGCAGATAAGCTGACCGGAGTATATAAACCACATGAATATGGAGATGTTATATTACCGCTTACAGTAATCAGACGTTTTGACTGTATTCTTTCCGATACAAAGGATGCAGTTTTGCAGAAATATGAGGAAGTAAAGAATCTTCCGATGAAGGATGTTTTACTTCGTAAGGCAGCAGAAAAAGATTTTTATAACACCAGTAAATATACATTTGAGAGACTTATGGATGATCCTGATCACATTGAGGAGAATTTTAGAGATTATCTGAATGGGTTCTCGGCAAACGTGCAGGACATCCTCGAAAAGTTTAAGTTTGATGGTCACATCACCACTATGTCAAATAAGGGAATTCTTTATATTGTTTTAAAGGAATACACAACAGATAGAGGAAATCTTCATCCGAATGAAATCTCTAACCTTGAAATGGGCTATATCTTTGAAGAGATTATAAGAAGATTTTCCGAGTCTCATAATGAAGATGCAGGACAGCATTACACTCCAAGAGAAGTTATCCAGCTTATGGTTAATATTCTCTTCTATGATGATAATGATATTCTTTCTGGCAATAATGTAGCAAAAACAATTTATGACCCGGCATGTGGAACCGGAGGTATGCTTTCTGTTGCAGAGGAATACTTACATAGTCTGAATGCTTCTACGGAACTTGTATCCTTTGGACAGGAAATCAACGACCAGACATTTGCAATCTGTAAGGCGGATATGCTGATTAAGGGGAACAATGCAGATTATATAAAGGATGGTAACACATTATCGGATGATCAGTTTGCAGGCAGCACCTTTGACTATATCCTTTCCAATCCTCCTTTTGGACGTGAGTGGAAGAATGAAAAGGCAAAAGTAGAAGAAGAGGCTAAGCTTGGTTTCGGAGGAAGATTTGGTGCAGGACTTCCAGCTGCAAGTGACGGACAGATGCTTTTTCTTATGACAGCGATATCAAAAATGAAAGATATTGATAAAGGTGGAAGCAGAATTGCAATTATTCATAATGGTTCACCACTCTTTACAGGAGATGCAGGAAGCGGACCTTCCGAAATCAGAAGATATATTCTCGAAAATGATTTGCTTGAGGCAATTATTGCTTTACCGAATGATATTTTCTATAACACAGGAATTGCAACCTATATCTGGGTACTGTCAAATAAAAAGGCAGGTACAATTAGAGAGGGGAAAGTACAGCTTATTAATGCCAATGAGATGTTTGTGAAGAGAAGAAAAGCATTGGGAAATAAGCGAAATGATATTTCTGAGGAAGATATTGCAGAGATTACTAAGATATATGGTGATTTTAAAGAGAGTGAAATCAGTCAGATTTATGATAACGAGGATTTTGGTTATACCAAGATTACAGTAGAAAGACCGCTCCGTGATGAAGAAGGCAAGTTGGTATTGAAAAAGGGAAAGAAACAGCCGGATACCAGTCTTCGTGATACAGAAAATGTTCCGTTAAAAGAGGATATCAAAGAGTACTTTGAAAGAGAAGTACTTCCATTTGCACCGGATGCATGGATTGATGAGAAAAAGTCAAAGGTGGGATATGAGATTCCATTTACAAGATATTTTTACAAGTATGAAGCTCCAAGACCATCAGCAGAGATAATGGCAGAGATTATGGATTTGGAGACAGAACTATCCGGAAGTCTTGAGGAGGTATTTGATTTATGAGAAAGATGAAGGATAGTGGAGTGGAATGGATAGGAGAGATACCTGTAGATTGGAAACTTTCAAAAATAGGCTCCGTTTATGATGAAAGAAATGAAAAAGTGAGTGATAAGGATTTTGCGCCTTTATCAGTTACCAAGCAAGGCATTGTTCCACAGCTTGAAACAGCTGCAAAAACAGAAAATGGTGATAATCGTAAATTAATCCGAAAAGATGATTTTGTGATTAATAGTCGATCCGATAGAAGAGGTTCGTGTGGAATATCAGAATATGAAGGATCGTGTTCATTAATCAATACTGTATTAAAACCACAGACAAATATGTGCAACAGATATTACGGATTTGTATTTAAGTCTGATGGTTTCGCAGATGAATATTATCGTTGGGGGCATGGAATAGTTGATGATTTATGGTCAACTAAGTGGATTGACATGAAAAGTATTTATATTCCTGCACCTGATATTACCGAACAAGAAAGAATAGCAGATTATTTGAATGCCAAGTGCTCAAAGATTGATGAAATTATTGAAAAGCAGCAGTCAATTATTGAAAAGTTAAAGGAATACAAATTATCAATTATTATTGAGACTGTTACTAAGGGATTGAATCCCAATGTTGAGATGAAGGATAGTGGTGTTGAATGGATTGGACAAATGCCTACAAGTTGGGATTGTACTACAGTTGGCATGATTGCTACGGTAGTAAGGGGAGCATCACCAAGACCTGCCGGGGATCCACTTTATTTTAATGGAAATGATGTGCCATGGATTACTGTTGCAGAAGTAACAAAAGGGGATGGCAAGTATATTGACGAAACAGAAACCTTTTTGACATTTGAAGGGGCAAAACAAAGCCGTATTGTTGAAGAAGGAACATTGTTATTATCGAATAGTGGTGCTACTCTAGGAGTCCCTAAGATTACAAGAATCAGAGGCTGTATAAACGATGGTTCTGTAGCATTTTATAATTTAAGTATAAATCAAGAGTTTTTGTTATACTTGTTCAAGGGGCGTACTTTTGAATTAAGAAAGCAGATGCAAGGCTATGGGCAACCTAATTTGAATACAACAATTGTAAAAGGAATTGAGGTTCCATTACCAACTGAACTAGAACAGAAAGCAATAGTTGACTTCTTGGATCAGAAATGCACTGCTATTGAAAAAACTATTGAAGATAGAGAAAAGGCAATTGAAAAACTCCAGAAATACAAAAAATCCCTCATCTACGAGGTTGTCACAGGGAAAAAGGAGGTGTAGCCCATGTCTGATTTTGATGTAAAAGAGAAACGATTTGAAGAAGATATCGAAGACTATCTGATTCATCATGGCGGATATACTAAGGGTGATCCGAAGAAATTTAATCGTGAATCTGGACTTGATGAGGAAACATTTGTGGAATTTATCAAGACAAGCCAGCCTAAGAAATGGGATAGATATGTGAAAAATTATGCGGAAAATTCTGAAAAGCAGGTAGTTGAACGCTTCAAAAGAGAAGTGAAAACCACCAACCTTTTGAATGTTATGCGGCATGGTTTTATGGATAGAGGAATCAAGTTTTATCCTATTTTCTGGAAGCCAGAGACCACTTTGAATGAGACTACACAGATTCAGTATGATGCGAATATCCTTCATTGTACCAGACAGCTTCATTACTCTGTACATAATGAGAACAGCATAGATATAGTGCTTTTTGTAAACGGAATTCCGGTAGTGTCTATGGAGTTGAAATGCCAGTTTACAGGACAGGATACCACAAATGCCATTAATCAGTATAAGTTTGATCGTACCGGTAAGGATGCTATTTTTGCTTTTAAAGAAAGAGTGTTGGTACATTTTGCAGTAGACCTTACCAATGTTTATATGACTACAAGACTTGAGGGTGCACACACTTATTTCCTGCCATTTAATCAGGGCAGTAATGGAGCCGGAAAAGTAGGCGGTAAAGGAAATCCTGTAAATCCAGATGGATATGATACAGCTTATCTTTGGAAAAGAGTACTCTGCAAGGACAGTCTGATGGAAATCCTTCAGAAATATATGCACTTGCAGCAGGAGTACGATAAAAATGGAAATCTTGTGAAAGAGACTATGATTTTTCCAAGGTATCATCAGCTTGATGTTGTTACAAAGCTGTTGGAAGATGTGAAAAAGAATGGGTCAGGTAAGAGTTATCTGATCCAACATAGTGCAGGTTCAGGAAAATCAAATTCTATTGCGTGGCTGGCACATAGACTTACCGGACTCCATGATTATGAGGACAATAAGATTTTCCAGTCGGTAATCATCGTTACTGACAGACGGGTGCTTGACAGTCAGTTACAGTCTACGGTATATCAGTTTGACCATGTGGAAGGTGTGGTTAAGAAAGTAGATAAAAATTCGGGACAGCTTAGAGATGCGATTAATGATGGTGTAGGCATTATCATCACTACTTTACAGAAGTTCCCGGTAATCTATAAAGAGGTAGATTCTGCAAACAAAAGATTTGCGATTATTATTGATGAGGCACATTCTTCACAGACCGGAGATGCAGCAAAAAAGCTAAAAAGAGCATTAGCTGATACAGAAGAAATTCTGAAAGAGTATGCCGAGATGGAAGATGAGGACGAGAGAAATCGTAAGGACGATGAGGATAAGCTATTAGATGAATTAGCAGCACAGGGTATGCATAAGAACTTATCATTCTTTGCATTTACAGCAACGCCAAAAGGAAAGACATTGCAGATGTTTGGTCAGAAGGATGCGGAAGGAATCTACAGACCTTTCCATATTTATTCTATGAGACAGGCGATAGAAGAACATTTCATATTGGATGTTTTGCAGAACTATATGACCTACAAAATGTACTATAAGATTGCCAAGATTATTGAGGATAATCCAGAATTTGATACAACAGCAGGTTCAAAGGCAATTATAAATTATGAGACACTGCATCCACATAATATCTCTCAGAAGACTGCTATTATGCTGGAGCATTTTATGAATGTCACAAGATACAAGATAGGTGGAAGGGCGAAGGCTATGGTTGTTACACCATCCAGACTTCATGCAGTGCGATATGTGCAGGAATTTAAGAGACAGATAAAAGAAAAAGGACTGAATGACCTTGAAGTGTTAGTTGCTTTTTCCGGTGAAGTGAAAGATAACGATGATGTGTTTACCGAAGAGGGAATGAACAAGGATAAAGAAGGCAAGACAATCAAAGAAAAGGCTTTGCCGGAAACATTCCATACAGATGATTATGGAATCCTTGTTGTTGCAGAAAAATATCAGACAGGCTTTGATGAGCCATTGCTTCACACCATGTTTGTGGACAAGAAATTGTCCGGTGTAAAGGCAGTACAGACTTTATCAAGATTGAATCGTACTACAAGAGGAAAAGTAGATACATTTGTACTTGATTTTGTAAATTCGGCAGAAGATATCAAAGCATCTTTTGAGCCATTCTATGAGGAAACTGTGCTCTTGGAGGAAACAGATCCTAATATTGTATATGACATGAAGAATACTTTGGATAATTTCAGGGTATATCAGAAATCAGAAGTAGATAAATTTGCGGATATTTTCTATCAGAGTGAAAATCAATCAGCTGGTGATCTTGGAAAGCTTCAGGGACAGTTAAGACCGGCAGTAGACAGATATGAAGTGCTTGAAGTTGAAAAACAGGATATATTTAAGTCTACTCTGGCAAGCTTTAATCGTGTGTATGCCTATATTACACAGGTATGCAGGTTATTTGACAAGGACATTCACAGATTCAGTATTTATTCGAAGTTCTTATACACGATGCTTCCAAAGGGACATAGTGGAGAGAAGATAAATATTGATGACAAAGTTCTTCTTGAATACTATAAGCTGGAAAAAGACTTTGAAGGTCCGATAGAGCTTGAAAGCACAGAAGGCGGATATACACCTATCTCCGGTGATTCTGGTCATAGAGAGCCTAAGAAAGACCCACTGACAGTAATCATTGATAAGATAAACGAAAAGTATGGCACTCATTTTACTGAAATGGATAAAGTACTTGTTCAGATGGAAAATGATTATGCCAATCAGGAAAAATGGCAGAGCTACGCAAAGAACAATGACCGGGCAACATTTATGCTGTTATTTGAAAAGGATTTTCCGAATATGGCAGCAGACAGATATGAGCAGAATGACCAGTTTTTCAAAAAACTGTTTGATGATCCTGATATGATGAAGCAGGTAATGGAGACTGTAGGTTCTGTATTGTATGAGAGATTGAAGAAGAAATAAAGTGTTGTAGTTGAGAAATTGCTATGGGGAAAATAGATGTAATTGAGCAGGCAGCAAATAGGCTTCTGCAACATAATGTTGCAGAGGCCAGAATAGTGATAGAAACAGGATATCCATTTTATAAGTTGTCTTCACAAGGGCGTAATTATACAGATAAAGAGAAGATGGCACAATTTGTACGGGATGGATTTATTGACAGATATAGTGGACAGAAACTTGTGAATCCAGGAATATTGAAGGTACTATCTTATTACATGCCTGAGACATTTCCATATCATGCTCATTGGAAAATGGAAGAATGTCATAATGCTTACTGGGAGTTTGTACCTACTGTAGATCACATATATCCTGTAGCATTAGGTGGGGCTGATTCTATGGATAACTGGGCGACAATATCTATGCTGCACAATTCAATTAAGAGTAACTGGACATTAGAACAACTTAATTGGAAACTGTATGATGCCGGTGATTTTGATAAATATGATGGATTAACAGGACTGTTTACTAAATTGGTGGAAGCAGACAAGAAATTGTTAAGTGATTCTTATATTAAACGATGGTACCGGTTGTCAGTTGCTATTGCAAGCAAATAGAGGAGGTGCTATAGATTTGCAATTTGTATCGAAAAAAGAGGAAGGGACATTTTTACTCTTATTTAACAGATCTGGATATGTATTGGATTTTACGGATAATTCATTCGATGTATTTACTACTGCGAGTATTGGTGAGCCAATAAAAACTAAATATGGTCTATCGAAAGGAAAATCATTAGTTGCGTATCTGAATGAAGCTGATGATATACAAAGAACAAAGCTACTTATAGATTTATTCCATTATTATGAGGATAAAATGGAATATGAATATAACATTGATTATGAGGATTTGGAAAATTGGAGTACTACATCTAGGTATGATGAACATTATGCAAAGATATATGAAAAGTGTAAAGAAATAGTAGCACGTTTAAAAGGTGGCACAACAGTAATTGCAATGACAGCAGAGAACCTAAAAAATAAGTTTTCAAGTGAGTACCTTTCGCAACAGATTGATTTGATGGTAGAAATGCAGAATACGAATCCAACCAATGCAATCGGAATGGCAAAGGAATTGATTGAAAGTTGTTGTAAAACAATTCTTGAAGAAATGCAGATATCATATTCGAAAGATGATGATGTACCGCAATTAGCAGATAAGACAATGAAAGCTTTAAATCTACTTCCATCCAATGTACAGCCTACAGATAGAGGGGCAGATGCAATTAAAGCAGTTCTTGGAAATCTTAGAGCTATTCCTACAAAACTAGCAGAAATTCGAAATCCATTCGGAAGTGGTCATGGTAAGAGTGCATCTTTTAAAGGACTTGAAGTTAGACATGCTAAGCTTGCTGTTGGGAGTAGTATTACTTTTGTTGATTTTATCTGGAGTACATATGAAAGTCAAAATTTAGATAAATTGGAGGGATAAATGTGCAGATACACTATTTTCAAAGATATCATTCAAAGGAGAATGTAGATACGTCTAATACCATGCTGATGTTATCTCGCTTATATAATTATAATGCGGACAAATTCTTTGCAATGTTGAATGCTCTAATACTGGGACAAGATGAGACTCCTGAAATAACATTTGAACTTCAGGTAGCAGGAGACGAAAGTGTTCCAGATGCGATTATAAGCCAGAAAAGTTTTAAAATAGTAGTTGAGACAAAATTACATAATCAATTTCAGCAGGATCAGCTTGAAAAACATCTGACTCAGTTTGGAACAGAGGAGATAAAGGTGCTTTTAACGTTAGATCCAAAACCTATGAAAGAATCATTGATGGATAGTTTTGGCATTGTTCTGAAAAAGTATAATGCAGATAGGATTAATGAAATAAAAACACCAATAAGGCATGTAAATATTACATTTGAACAATTAGTTGCTGCAATGGAAGATATTGTAGATGAGCGGGATTCAGAGATCATGGCTGTGCTTGATGATTATAAGAAGTATTGCTTTGATGAAAAACTGATACCTGATGATGGAAATTGGATGAGAGCAATTGTTGCGGGAACAACACTTGAAGATAATTTGAAATATGATTTTTATTATGATCAGGCTTCAAGAGGCTATTCGGGTCATGGATACATTGGTTTATATAAAGGAAAGAGCATTAGGGCGATCGGAAAATTGAAAAAGACAATTGTTGCAGAGTTAGTAAATGGAGAAGTGTCATATATTAATGAAAGTGGAGAAGCTGCTACAAAAGAAGAGATAGAAAAGATTAAAGAAGCTATTGTGCATGCAGAATTAGAATATGGATACAATTTGAAAACCGTCAAACATAGATATTTTATAGTTGAGCATTTTTATCCAACAGATTTTAAAAAAGCAAGTAAAAATCCGATTCAAAAAAGTAAATATTTTAATCTGGCAGAAATGTTCAAAAGTAAGACTTTGCCTGAAACAGAAGAGATAGCATCAATACTGGATGGAAAAACATGGGAAGAGTTTCACTAAACAGTGGATTTTCATAAATATGAAGAAAATAATGATACTGTAATAGTGTTCATATAGAGGTGTATTATGGGAAACGAATCAGGTGAATGGATTATGCATGGCATGAAGTGGGACAACCCGGATTGCATTCATTCTGTAGATGAAGCAATCAAGTATATAAATGAACTTGGCTTTTTACCATTATTTAAGAATGAAATAGATGGGTTTTCACTTGAAGAAAGAACTGTTCCAGAGTACTGGTGGAGTGATGATCCAGAGATTGATCCATGGATGTGGCGGGCTATTATAGCAAGGCGGCATGATATCGTCTATGGAAAGTTCTTTGATAAGAAGGCAGGATTTATATCAAAAAAATGGCTTCCTGTATTTGCTAATTACCGCCGGGATGGATATGATTTTGATGCATTATATGATGATGGGAAAGCACCTAATAAGCATAAAAAGATAATGGTCAATTTTATGGAAAACAATGCTGATTCAGAGATTTATTCCAATGAATCGAAAAAACAAGCTGGATTTGGTAAGGATGTAGAAAAGGGATTTGATGGTGCTATAACGAATCTTATGATGCAGACCTATCTGTGCAACTGCGATTTTAAGAAGAGAGTGAATAAAAGAGGTATTGAATATGGATGGGATGTGGCAGTGTATTCATCCATTGAGCATATCTATGGATACGATTATGTGACTTCCTGCTACAAGGATAATCCACAGGATTCATGGAAACTTCTTGTAGACTATATGCATGAGATGTTTCCGAATGCAACGGATAAGCAGATAAGGAAAGTATTAAAATAAAACAGTGCATTTTTGAGGTGAATATACATAAATGAATGCTAAAAAATCCGCAGATTATTGCAGCCTGATAGAAAATGTAAAAAACAAATATCGAAAAAATCCTATATACACAAAGAACCTGACACTTGGCTGGTGCGATTTACGTCAGGGAGAAGATTTGTGTCAGGAAATTAACCTATGGACATATTGGCAAGGGAGAGATTACGCTAAGAAGACACCACATATTAAATATATGCTGATAGGTCAGGATTTCGGACCGCCTGAAAAGGAAGAGATAAAGGGTACGATTGCAAATGTCCGTAAGATGAATGATGGTATAGATGTGATGTTCCATGAAAATGTAGATTTGGAAGCAAGGGATTCACAGACGGATAAAAATATTGTCGGATACTTTGAACTGCTTGGTAAAAATGAAATTGACAAGAAAAAATATCCAGATTTGTTTTTCTGCAATTGTAATTTGGGCTATCGCAGAGAGAAGTATTCTGGAAATATGACCAGAAAGATATTGGCAAATGATGCAGCCGAAATAAAATCATTGATTGACATTATAGAGCCGGAAAACATAATCTGTCTGGGTCTTGATACATCCGTGGTTATAATACAAACTCTGATTGATAAAAAGTTTTCCTGTAATAGATTACCTGAACTTATAGGAACTGGAGAACCTTATATTTATGGAGAAACATATATATACCCTGTAGCACATCCGGGGTATTGGGGTACAAGGATAAGAGGGGAAGATAATGTTATTGCAGATTGGATGAGGATAAGAAGGTAAGGAGGAGTCACAATGCCATTTAAGATTGTTCGCAACGATATAACAAGCGTTCTATGAGGAAATGCTTCAAAGAGAGACAGAAGATAACTATCCACTTGAGGAAGACAAAAGATTAGCAGAGCCTTGTATGCTGTCAGCAGACATTTCTTTGGAAGACCAGCTTGCAAATATCGGAGTTTCATTTCATGACAAATTATTTGAGCTGATCGATGAAGCACATATTGATAATAAGGATGTGTGGAAACGGGCAATCGTCTATGTTGAGAAAAAGGAGTACTTTGCAAAAGAGGATGTTCCGCTGCCGATAGAAAAGACAAAACATATTATCCGTAAGTGTACAGAGGAAGAAGTTGATAGGATCAATGTATGAATATATAGAAGAACATTCTTATGATGAGATGGTTCGAAAATGTATTAATGAATATGGCAAGTATGGTCGGCACAGAGTATTGAAAGAGATTTGCCGAAAACTAGATGTAGATATGAGGACCGCCCGGAGCTTATATAAAAATTTTGGAATCACTTATGACGAATGGAAAAGAAAATCTGGCTATCAAGCTGATATAGCCGGAAAAGAGCAAAAGCTAATACAGAAACAGGCCCCTTTCCTTGATATGGATACAATCCGCTGTCCAAAATGCGGATCTGCTTCCATTTCTTACGTAGCAGAGCCTAAATTTCATTCTGGCAGAGCCGTTATAGGAGCACTTTTTGGCGGATTGGAAGGTTCTTTTCTCATGGGAGTAACAGGGAAGAACAAACAATATGCGGTTTGCATGAACTGTGGGAAGAAATGGAAGATCAGAAGAAAACGGTGAGGAGTGTCAATCAAGGATGAAAATATAAAGAATGGGAAGATAGCTTATGAATCAGATCAGCACAATCCGCGCAAGACCCGGAAGAGAAAGTTGACAAACCTTCTCAAAAGAGCTAAAATACAGAAAACCTATCGAGTAAGTAGACTAAGAGGAAGAAGGTACTTCAGACATGGAACAGATCACAAGAGAGCAGGCATATGATCTGCTGAAAGAATACAACAAAGATCCTTTCCATCTTCAGCATGCTTTGACTGTAGAAGCGGTGATGAAATGGTATGCAAAGGAGCTGGGATATGGAGAGAAAGCGCAATACTGGGGAATCGTTGGGTTGCTTCACGATATTGATTTTGAACAGTATCCGGATCAGCACTGCATCAAAGCACCGGAACTGCTGCGGGAAGGCGGCGTGAGCGAAGATATTATTCATGCGGTTGTCTCTCATGGATATGGTATTACTGTAGATGTGGCACCGGAACATGAGATGGAGAAGGTTTTGTTTGCGGCAGATGAACTGACGGGGTTGATCTGGGCAGTTGCATTGCTGCGTCCATCAAAAAGTACCAAAGATATGGAATTGAAATCTTTGAAAAAGAAATACAAGAGTAAAGGCTTTGCTGCAGGCTGTTCGAGAGATGTGATCGAGCGCGGAGCCTTGCAGCTTGGATGGGATCTGGATAAATTGTTGACCATGACGCTGGAAGCCATGAAAGCAACCGAAGATGAGATCAATCAGGAAGTAGAAGATATTTAATAAAGAAAACGGAGACTTAGCTGAGAAAAGGAACGATTATATAGCAGATGCTGACTGCTGAAGATCGTTCCTTTTTTGACTGAGAGATATCAATTATAAATGTTGGTTCTGACATTCCTTCAGGATCCGCGGAAATCGATGGAGGAACAGAATGCTTGTCATTGTAGCTGATATCACGTCTGCAATAGGTTCAGAGAAGAAGGCTGCGTCTGCGGTAAACAGGGCAGGCAGCAGCAGAAGTCCTGTGAAAAAGACGCATTTACGGAATGCTGAACAGAACAGTGACTGACCAACCTTTCCAAGCGCAGTGGTCTCATCTACCAGCGGATACTGGATTGCTAACGGAATGATCATGGCAGTGAACCGTTTGATATAAGTGACGGATCTTGCAAGGATCACGGAATCAGTGGTAAACAGCCGTACATAGAGAGGCGAAATAGTCTGTGTTACGATTGTCATAAAGATGCAAAAGATCACGCACAGTCCTGTGATACATTGAATTGCCTTTTTGATCCGGTCCGGGTCTCCTTTTCCGTAGTTAAAGCTTACTACGGGTTGACTGCCAAGAGTGATACCACCCATAGGCATGGTGATCAGCAGAAGATAGCTCTGTACGATCGTAGCACAGGTGACTAACGTATCACCTTCTCCTGGACCTCCGTATTTTTGAAGGACAGTATTAAGCACGATGAGAAGAATACTGTCGCTTGCCAGGATCAGAAAAGGAGAAAATCCAAAAGTCACGATCCGGCGTATCACGCTTGCTTGAAATCCGCCCCAGCCCAGACGAACAGGCATTTTATGGCTGCGAAGAGACAACAGCACAAATGCACAGGATGCCATCTGGGAGATGACCGTAGCAATGGCTGCACCGGCAACACCCATATGAAAAATAAAGATGAACACAGGATCAAGAATAATGTTGAGGACAGCACCAAGTACAACCGTTGCCATGCCAAGACCGGAGAATCCTTGTGCGATCAGAAAGCTGTTGAGCCCACCACTGATCAGTGCAAAAAATGTACCGGCAGTATAGATGGTTACATAGGTGTTAGCATAAGAAAAGGTGGCCTCACTGGCTCCAAACCACATGAGAAGCTGATCCTTGGTAAGCAGAAAAAGTCCTGTCAGAACTGCGGACAGGACAAGCAACATGAAAAATCCATTATTCAGGGTCTGCTTTGCACTTTTATGGTCACCGCTTCCCATCTGCATGGCCATGATAGGAGCACCACCCTGACCGACCATGGAACCAAATGAGGTAAGCAGGGTCACGATGGGAGCACAGACACCGACACCGGCAAGCGCAAGACTGCCAACACCGGTGCCGATATACATACGGTCCACAATGGAATATAATACATTTACAAGCTGGGCCAGCATGGTAGGAATTGCCAGCCGGATTACGAGACGGGAAATGCGATCCTGTCCCAGGTCATTGGTACGACTCATAAAAACCACTCCGCAATCAATACTACAACGCAGCAGATCACTGCTACTGGAAGAAGTCCGGCTCCGGCCCATGCAGCGATAATGCCGATGATCAGCGCCAATGCACCAGAAAGCGGTGATTCTGTGGCGTGCAGAATAGCCGGAAACGTCATCACTGCCAGTGTAACATACGGAACATAATAAAGAAATGATTTTAAAAATTCATTTTCAATCGGTTTCTTGATCAGTGTCAGAGGCAGAACACGGATCGCATAGGATACGCCCGCCATGACAAAAATATAGAGATAAATGTTATGCGTCATGTTCAATACCTCCTTCTTTATGAGGGAAAAGAGCGGCTGCTCCGGCAGAGAGCACAATGGTCAGGATAATGGTTCTGGTTCCTTCGGAAAGGGAAGAAATCACTGGCAGACAGGAAGCTAAGAAGCTTAATAAAAAGGCCAGTGTAATCAGAACTGCAACTACTTTGTCCTTCCTGGCAGGAGGAATGATGATTGCAAGGAACATTCCAAATAAGGATACACTTAGAGCACTGACGATTCGTGCAGGCAGCATATTTCCGGCAGTGACGCCAAGAGCGGTTCCGACTGCCCAGCCAGGGATGGCAACGGTCATGGCACCATAGGTATACCATGGATGAAGATATCCGGGCCTTGCGATGGCGATGCCAAAGAGCTCATCTGTAATGTCAAATCCCATGAGCAGACGATGTCCGAAGGAAAGTCCTGGTGTGAGACGCTGTCCCATGGCGCAGCTCATGAGCAGATAACGGGCATTGGTGATCAAGGTCACGATCGCCATTTCCACATAAGGAGAATTGGCGGCGATCACAGTGATACCTGCATATTCACCGGCCGATGCATTATTCAGCATACTCATTAAGAATCCCTGAAATGCATTCATGCCTGCATTTCTTGCGGCGATTCCCAGTGAAAATGCCACTGCCAGATACCCCAGTCCGATGGGGATGGCATCTTTCATACCTTTTCGAAAAACCTGTGCATTTGTTTCATTCATAATAGATCCCCTTGTAAACTGAAAATTTTCTGTACATGATTGTAGCAGTTTTCTTTACATAAGTAAAATGAATCATTATAATTAAAACATAAGAAAAACTGATGGAGAAAAAACATGTTATCAAGATACGGGATTTTTTGCGGAGTAATTGAACATAAAAGCTTTACAAGAACGGCTGAAAAGCTGGGATATTCCCAGAGTGCAGTTAGTCAGGCAGTCCGGGCACTGGAGCTGGAGACAGAGACGGTTCTCATAGACCGGAGAAAGGACGGGATCACACTGACTCCAGACGGAGAGCAGTATCTGCCATATTTTCAGCAGATCCATCAGGCAGAACAGAATCTTGAACGCAAAGAACAGGAGATGAAAGGCCTGAAAAACAGTGTTGTGCGGATCGGTACGTTCACCAGCGTGAGCCGTATCTTTTTGCCGGGACTTATGATGGAATTTAAGAAAGAGCATCCAGATATCCGGTTCATCCTGCAGCAGGGAGAATACACCAGCATTGCCAGGTGGGTGGAAGAAGGAAGTGTGGATTTTGGATTTGCCAATGCAGAAGCAGTGAATAATCTGCATACGCAGATTCTGTACAGGGACGAGATGGTGGCGGTTCTGCCCAAAGGCCATCGGCTTGCAAAAAAGGAGATAGTCTCGTTGAAAGATCTGGAAACAGAACCATTTATTTTACTGGACGAAGGAGAGTACAGCGTGCCGGAGCAGGCATTTCAAAGAAGAGGACTGCATCCTAGGATCGAATATAAAGTATATGACGACTATTCAATCCTAGCTATGATCCGGCAGAGACTGGGTGTATCCATTCTGTACCGTCGGGTGCTGGAAGGATTTGGTGCAGATCTGGTCATCCGCCCAGTGAAGGAGCAGATGGAACGGCCAGTGGCATTGGTCTTCAGAAACTGGGATACCATGCCCTATGCGGCGAGAAAATTTGCTTCTTATGTGCAGATGAAAGTAGAGGCGGGAGATCAAAGGGTATTTTAACGGATAAGCTGTAGTAAACGTTCCAACAGATCTCCTTGCAGATAGTAGGTCGTCTCAAAGTTTAAGTATTTCATGGACTGATCATCCCAGAGAAGACGTATCTGTGGGGCAAATTCTTCGTCTTTTTCCCAGTATTGCAGTAGAACCGGGAAGAAAGAAAATGCAGGGATCCGGGCAGTTACATCCGCACCGGCAATGGAGTCAAGAATCTCGCCGCCAATGGCTGTGCAGGCATCTTTCAGCGCATCTGTCTTTCCGGAAAATGCGTCGGCATATTTCTGAGCAAAGAGATTGGCATCGGGGCTGGAACCGGCTGCCGCAAAATTGCCAACCAACGTCCATTTGCCAGAGAGAGGCGGAAGTGTGGGGCTGTCACCGTGGCAGAGCATATCATAAATAGTCATGACCACTGTGTATTCCCGGCATTCCGTATAGATGTCATCAATCATCTCATCAATGGCACCAGTCTTACGGTTAACTCGGCATTTTGTTCCCAGATAGGTGAGATATAGAAAGTCAGCATCAGCATCCAGAGTATATTTCTGGATCAGAGCTTCCTGATCATAATTTAAAAAAATCTTCCGGCCGATATCGACCTGTTTATCATAATTGGAAATCATAAAAACCTCCTGAAATTTAGATTCCTTCACAGTCAAATGCAGGGATGAAGCTGTCTTTTGCACATTCTCCTTCCTGGATGTAAACTTGACTCATTCCCAGAAATCTTGCATAGTCTACTACTTCATGATATTCATCCCAGGTGACCTGTCGGTTCAGTTCCGGCCAAGCAGTCACATGAGGAAGAGGAGTATATTGACTCATAATACTCACATAAATCTTGTTTCCGAAATGATCCCACAGATATTCCAATACATCCTTACTGTCCGAGATGCATCCCGGCAATACCAGATGGCGTACGATCACACCTTTTTTCATCATTCCTCGTTTATCAAAGACAGAAACTCCAGTCTGTTGTACCATCTGCTCCAGTGCTGCGGCTGCTTTTTCCGGGTAATCTTTCGCTCGTGAATATTTAGCGGACAGTTCAGATGACCGGTATTTATGATCCGGAAGCCAGATATCCACAATACCATCTAACATTTTTATGATTTCCGTTTTTTCATACCCACCCGTATTATAGACTACAGGAATCTTAAGCCCTTTGGCTTTGGCTTTTTCCAGTGCGGGAAGAATTAAAGGCAGAAAATGTGTGGCAGTCACCAGATTCAGATTATTTGCTTTTTTCTCCTGCAACTCCAAAAAAATGTCTGCCAGGCGATCCACAGACAGCATCTTTCCAGCATGGCCTGCAGCAATCTCGGCATTCTGACAAAACACACATCGAAGTGTACAACCGGAAAAGAATACCGCTCCTGACCCTTCTGTCCCGGAGATACAAGGTTCTTCCCAGTAATGAAGTGCTGCCCTGGCTGCCATCAGTTCATCTGTCATGCCACAAAAACCGGTTTGTCCATGTATCCGGTCTGCACCGCATTCTCTTGGACATAGCTGACAGCCATTCTTATATAAAGTTGTAATCATATCCTGCCATTCATTCATCTGGAAATATCTCCTTATAAATATGATTTATCTTAGCATAAAGCGGAAGAAATGTACAACCTAATGGTTGCGTTCAAATAAACACATCAAAATTTCGGTTGCAACATCAATAACTATATGTTATTATTTGGATGTATCGAAGTAATACATATTGGTACAGTGCAGTAACGATTTTAACAATTCTCATTCTCGGAGTCTATTTCAGACAATATTCCCGACAATGACCACAACTTCATACGGAATAGGCGAGAATAGGGAATGTACCTTGGAAAAGATGTGAGGTCTGTGCTAAAATAAATACAAAAAAATTCTCTTTTCTGCCAGTTTCTTATGGTGCAGAAAGGAGAAGCTATGCAAAAAGAAACAAAAACAGAGGTATATCAGGCAGCAGATGATTTTCTCATGTCACCGAAAGTAGATTTCTGCTTTAAAGAATTATTTCAAAGTCCTAAGGTAAGACAAGGATTTCTGGCAGCAATTCTAGGAAAAAATCCTGGAGAGATTGTGGAAACACAGTTAATGCAGACTATTTTGTCAAAAGAATCTGCAGACAGCAAGTATGGTATTCTGGATGTGCGAGTGCTGATGACAAACGGGTCACAGATAGATCTGGAAATGCAGGTTGCGCCCTTAGAATATTGGGATAAGCGGATGATATTCTATCTTTCAAAGATGTATACGGAACAGATACAAGAAGGTGACGATTATGATAAAATCAAGAAATGCGTTCGCGTTCATGTGAGTATTTTGGATTTTAACCATTTTAAGGATGACAACAAATGTTATCGTGAAATTGCATTTTGTGATCTGGAGAACGGTGAAAAATACACTGACCTTCTGGAAATTCATGTGATGGAACTGAAAAAGTTACCAGAAGAGCAGACAGATGAACCTCTGTTAATAAAATGGATGCGGTTTCTTGCCGCCAACAGGAAGGAGGACTTCGAGAAGATGGCAGAACAGGATCAATACATTGGAGAAGCTTATGAAACATTGAAAAAACTCAGTGCAGATGAAACGAAGCGACTGGAATATGAAGTCAGACAAAAAGCATTAAGAGACAAAAATGCGATTGAAGATTATGGGTATCATAGAGGTGAAAAAGCTGGCGAAGAGCTTGGAAGATCTCGTGTGAATAGATTGAATGCTAAATTATTAGAAGAAGATCGTTTAGATGATCTGAAAGAATCCCTTTTAGACACTGATTATCAGCAAAAATTATTTGAAGAATTTGGGCTTTAAATGACAAAAAAATATCCCCCCACCGGGCTTGTGAGAAAATTATCAATATGCTAAAGTTACTACATGTAGTGCCGGGAGACCAAGACCGGCACATTGTATGTGGGAGGAACAAGACGATGATGTTACCGCAGATCGAGCATTACTGGACCGGAAGAGCAAAGGGATATTCCGAGGTGAACCAGCATGAGCTTGCCACCGGGCAGGACAGAGTATGGTTAGGAGAGATTCGGAAGCATCTTCCGAAGGGAGAGAACCTGAAGATCCTGGATGTAGGTACAGGACCAGGATTTTTTGCAATCCTTCTGGCAAGAGCAGGATATGATGTGACGGCTGTGGATTATACAGAGGCGATGCTTGCAGAAGCGAAGAAAAATGCAGGAGAAGTGGCAGAGAAGATTCATTTTCAGCGAATGGATGCACAGAAGCTGGATTTTCCGGATGGATATTTTGATGTGGTGATCTCCAGAAATCTGACCTGGAATCTGGAATGTCCGGAACAGGCGTATGCTGAGTGGATGCGTGTGCTCAAAGAAGGTGGACGTCTACTGAACTTTGATGCCAACTGGTATCATCATCTGTTTGATGAGGAGAAGAGACGGGAGTATGAAGAAGACCGGAGGCGTGTAGAAAACATGTCTATGGAGGATCATTATACCTGTACAGATATTGATGCCATGGAAGAAATCGCAAGGCAGATTCCCATGAGCCGTACCATGAGACCGGCATGGGATCTTGAAGTCCTCAAAAATGTCAATGACGGACAGGCTTATGCGGATGAGCATGTATGGGAGCGTGTGTGGGATCAGACAGAGAAAGTGAACTATGCGTCCACGCCGATGTTTCTGATCCATGCGGAAAAACATATAAAGGCAAACCATATGAAACGTACACTGGAGGGGCTTGTATCTTGATCGAAACAAAACAGCTTGAATATCTTGTGGTCTGCGCACGGCTTGGTTCCTTCAGCCGTGCCGCAGAGGCACTTTATACGACCCAGCCTAATGTAAGCAAAGTGATCCGTACGCTTGAGCAGGAGCTGGGTTTTTCATTATTTATTCGTCAGAGCCGTGGAATTGTGCTGACGTCAAGAGGCCGCAGGATTTATGAATATGCCAGCAAAGCTGTGGAACAGGTGGAGCAGCTGGTTTCTTTTGCAAGAATGGACAAAGGAGAAGAACTGCTGGCATCCTGGAATCCAAGTTCCTGGATGGCAGCGTGCTTTGCCGCATTTTATCAGGAACACAGTCAGGAAGATGTGTGCTATCATGTGATGACAGCGGGTATAGAAGAAATATTGGATCGGTGTCAGTCTGGCAAAGATGACATTGGATTTGTGTATGTATCGGAAGAACAGATGCCGTCCTTCCAATATCGACTGGAGTGTGGAAAGCTGGAATTTCAGGAACTGAAGCGGACGAAGGCATATCTCTATTTTGGGAAAGAGCATCCGCTGGCTGGAAGGAAGAGTATCGAAGAGATTCCGAAAAACCAGGTGCGTCTGGTGCAGTGTTATGAAGATGAATATACGCTGGGACGTAATCTGATGGGCAATACGGAAGAAAGTCCGGTATCAGATATGAAGATCTCTGTGATCACCAACAGCGATTATGTGATGAACGAACTGCTGCAAAAGACCGACCTTGGAAATGTCAGTGGAGGTTATCTAAGCAGGGAAAAGGAATCCCAGGGATATCCGGGATATTCTTTGTACGGAGAGGAACAACCGATTCTCTTTGGATGTGTGACACGACAAGGGGAACAGCCAGGAGGGTGGGCAGAACACTATCTTTCCTATGTGAAGCAGCGGTTGCAAGAATAGATATAACAAAAAGGAATACAAATATATCTATCAAGGAATGCTTCTGTATTGACAAAAAATGTAATAGATGAGAAAATAATACATAATGTTCATATGGTTGGCAATTAAGCCATAAAAATAAGTTCGAAGGAAGCTTCGATGAAAAGGGAATCCGGTGAAAGTCCGGAACGATTCCGTCACTGTGATAGCTAGTCCACAGGAATATGCCACTGAGAAGATCTTGGGAAGGCGCTGTGGATGTTTGATGCTTAAGTCAGGAGACCTGCTTATTTTGATCAGAGAGAGTTCTTGCGGAAGACAGGGAAATCTTACTTAACAGAGGATTAGTGCGCATAATATGCGCTTATTCAGAGTGGGAGAAAGTCGGATGTAGATCCGGCTTTTCTTGTGTGTTTTATGATGGGAGGACAAGTGTTTTGCTCTGATGGATCTCAATGCGCTGACAGAAGAATGGACGAGAAAGGACAAAATATGAAGAATAAGAAATGTATCAGTTTGACCCTGGCAGCAATTCTTTTGCTGACCGGCTGCGGTGCAAAAGGAAGCGACAGCTCTGCATCAGCAGATAACAGTGGAAAAAAAGTACTGACTTTCGGATGTCAGATGTACACCGATGGTATTGTAAACAGTGTGACCGATGAGAACGGCGGATGGAATGCTATGCGTTATGGTATTTCCGAGGGTCTGTTTAAATTCAACGACAGCATGGAAGTAGAGCCGTGGCTCGCAGACAGCTATACGGTAAATGATGAGCATACGGAGTGGGTTATCACTCTGAAAGATGGAATCAAATTCTCAGATGGATGCGATCTGACTCCAACTAAGGTAAAAGAGTGTTTTGAATATCTGAAAGAAATGGGACCGAGCGGTTCTGCAAAACCACAGAAATATCTGGAGTTTGAGGCAACCATTACTGCTGATGACGATGCCAATACTCTGGCGATCCAGACCACCCAGCCGTATGCAAACCTTCCGGGACAGCTGGCTCATCCGACCATGGCGATCATCGATGTGGCTGATATCGAGAACTTTGATAACGGCATCATCGGAACCGGCCCGTACATGATCGATAAATTCAACGGTGTTGGTGTAGGATATGACTTGGTTGCAAACCCGAACTACCGTGAGGAAGTTCCGTATGACGAAGTAAAACTGATGTATATGGGTGATGCTTCTGCAAAGACCATGGCACTGCAGAGTGGTCAGGTAGACCTGGTAGAGAATATTACTAACGTATCTGATATTCAGGATTTCAAGGATAATCCAGATTTCACCGTAGATATCGCTTCTGGTGTGCGTTGTGGATTCAGCTGGATGAACTTTGACGGTATTCTGGGCAACAAAACCCTGCGTCAGGCAATCCTCATGGGAATTGATTATGATACCATCTGCAATTCCAAAACTATCGGAGGACTGTATACTCCGGGATTCTCCGTACTGCCGTCTACATTAAGCTACGGATATGACAAACTGAACAATCCGTATACTTATGATCCGGAAGGCGCGAAAAAGCTCCTTGATGATGCTGGTATCGTAGACACTGACGGGGATGGAATCCGTGAGATCGACGGACAGAACATCAATCTGCATTACGTTTCCTATGAGAACCGTCTGCTGAACGATTTCTCCAATGCACATATTCAGTATCTGGCAGAGATCGGTATTGGTTGCACCGCAGACTACGGCAGCTCTGATGACCAGTGGAGCAAACTTGCTGCCGGAGATTATGATTTCAATAACAATAACTGGATCACTGTAGGTACCGGTGACCCGTATGCTTACATGGCAAACTGGGCAACTGATACTACTTACTGCGGATATTCCAATCCGGAGTATGATGAGCTGTTTGAGCAGCTGAAGAGCGAGATGGACGAGGACAAGCGTGCAGATCTGATCTTCCAGATGCAGCAGATCCTGGTAGATGATGCAGCTGTTCTGATCGACGGTTATTACAACTCATCTATGATCTATTCCAAGAATGTAGGAAATGCACATATCCATACGGCAGATTACTACTGGCTGACCACCGAGATCACCCCGGCTCAGTAAACAGACAATGATTACCCCCATCCGCGCCCTTACCGGCGGTCAGGGTGGGGGTATTTCCGCGCATGAGATTTTATGCGTATGTCCCATTGCGAAAGAAAGGAGCAAGCATTTTGAATAAGAAACAGATTCTTCGACGAATCATGCAGATTGTGATTGTGCTGGTCGGTATCAGTTTTGTAACATTTTTACTTACGTATCTGTCTCCCGGTGATCCGGTCCGTAACATGTTCTCCGCTACCGGTGTCATGCCAACGGAAGAACTGGTACAGCAGACCAGAGACGAGATGGGTCTGAACGATCCTTTTTTCACCCAATATTTCCGCTGGCTGTTTAACTGTCTTCATGGTAATTTTGGAAAATCCTACAGTCTGAACAAGCCGGTTGTAGAGCTTCTGGCAGCTCGTGTCCTTCCGACTCTGAAACTGACACTCATGTCATTGATCCTGATGCTGATCATGGCGGTACCGCTTGGCGTTGTATCTGCATTACATAAAGATGGAATTGCTGATTATATTTGCAGAGCACTTACCTTTGTGGGATGTGCCATGCCGAACTTCTGGGTAGGCCTGCTTCTGATGCTGCTCTTGTGTGTTAAGATTCAGATATTCCCGGTTATCGCATCAGGAGGCGATTTTAAGAGCCTGTTCCTTCCAGCACTTACCCTTGCAATTGCAATGGCTTCCAAATACACCCGACAGGTGCGTACTGCGGTCCTGGAAGAGTTAAGCCAGGATTATGTGATCGGAGCAGAAGCCAGAGGCGTGAAACGGTCCACCATTATCTGGAAAAATGTATTCCCCAATGCACTGCTTCCTTTGATCACCATGTTAGGTCTCTCCGTCGGTAGCCTTCTTGGAGGTACCAGTGTGGTAGAGGTTATTTTCTCTTATCCTGGACTTGGCAACCTGGCCGTGACAGCCATTACATCCAGCGACTATAACCTGATCCAGGGTTATGTACTGTGGATGGCATTGATCTACATGGTCATTAACCTGATCGTAGATGCATCCTATGTATACATTGATCCGCGTATGCGTTTGAAGAGGTAAGAAGATGAAAAAGACGTTAAAATTTCTCAAAGAACATAAGCAGTTTACCTTTTTTGGAATTCTTGCCATTCTGATCATTCTTGCAGCAATCTTTGCACCGCTGCTGACCGGTGGTGTGGATCCATTGAAGGGCTCGCTGACAGAAGCGCTGGAAGCACCCAGTAAGGAACATATCTTTGGAACAGATAAAATGGGCCGTGATATTTATGCCCGTGTGATCTATGGAGCCCGTGCATCTTTGACCTCTACATTCGGTGTGGTCGTGCTGATCTTCCTGGTGGGAAGTGTGGTAGGAGTCATCGCCGGATACTTTGGCGGAAAAATCGATGCAGTTCTTATGCGTATTGCAGACATGATGCTGGCTTTCCCAGGCCTTGTTCTGGCTCTGGCAGTGGCAGGTATCATGGGTGCAAGTATCCGCAATGCGATCATCGCAATTGTTGCTGTAAACTGGACCAAATATGCCCGTCTGGCGCGAAGCCTGGTTATGAAGATCCGTGACCGCGATTATGTATCTGCTGCCATCGTGACCGGATCCCAGACCCCGTATATGCTGCTTCGTTACATGCTGCCAAATGCGCTGCCAACACTGATCATTACGGCAGCGACGGATGTAGGAGGTATGATGCTGGAGATCGCCGCACTGTCCTTCCTGGGATTTGGTGCAAAGCCGCCTACACCGGAATGGGGCTATATGCTGAATGAAGGCCGTGCCTGTATGCAGTCCGCACCATGGATGATGCTGTATCCTGGTCTTGCTATTTTCTTAGTAGTTGTTGTATTTAACATGCTGGGAGATTCTATCCGTGATATCCTGGATCCGAGAGCAGAGTAAGGAGGTAGGAAGATGCTGAAAATTGATAATATTACGATCGCATATAAAGATGTTCCTACTGTCATGGATTTTAGTCTCCATATGGCTCAGGGGCAGATCGTCAGCCTGGTAGGAGAGAGCGGAAGCGGTAAGACCACCGTGATCCGTGCGGTGTTAGGGCTTCTTGCCGGAGGCGGTAAAGTAACCAAAGGAGATATTCTTTTTAACGGAACATCTCTGTTATCCAATACAACGGAGCAGTGGAGAAATCTGCGTGGAAGTGAGATTTCCATGATCTTCCAGGACAGCGGAGCCATGATGAACCCAACCCGCAGGATTGGATCTGTATTTACAGAATATCTGCAGACACATGAGAAAATATCAAAGAAAGACGCATGGATCAAGGGTGAAGAGATGCTTGGCAAGATGCGTCTTCCAAGTCCGGATAATATTATGAAATCTTATCCGTTCCAGCTGTCTGGCGGTATGCGTCAGAGAGTAGGAATTGCCATGGGTATGACCTATCAGCCAAAGCTTCTGCTGGCAGATGAGCCGACCAGTGCACTGGACGTAACCACACAGGCACAGATTGTTCGTCAGATGATGGAATTAAGAGATGACTATGGAACCGGTATTATCGTTGTTACCCATAACCTTGGTGTGGCAGCGTATATGTCTGATTATATTGTGGTTATGAAGGATGGACGGATTGAAGACCAGGGAGACCGGGATCATATCCTGCATCACTCGGAAAATGAATACACCCGCAAGCTGTTAAGTGCGGTACCTTCTATGGGAGGGAAATCTTATGTTTGAACATGATGAAATAATTTTGGAAGCAAAACATGTCACCAGACGGTTTCCAGCATCAGATGGAAGGACGCTGGTAGCCAATGATGATATTAACCTGAAATTTTATAAAGGAAAGACATTAGGATTGGTAGGAGAATCCGGCTGCGGAAAATCCACATTTATGCGTTTTCTGGTGTCTCTGGATACTCCTTCTGAGGGAGAGATTCTTTATCGTGGAAAAGATATTACCAAACTGAAGGGAGAGGAACTGCGTCAGAACCGTCAGAACATTCAGATGGTATTCCAGGATCCGACCTCTTCGTTTAATCCGAAAATGAAGATCCGGGATATTGTATGTGAACCGCTTCTGAATTTTAACCGGATCAGGAAGAATGAGAAGGATGCAGCCTGCCGTCGTCTTCTGGAGATGGTGGAGCTTCCGGGAGATTTTGCAGACCGTTATCCTCATAACATGTCCGGTGGGCAGCGCCAGCGTGTGGCAATTGCCCGTGCATTGGCTCTGGAACCGGAGATTCTGATCCTGGATGAGGCAACTTCTGCACTGGATGTATCCGTACAGCAGACGATTATCGAACTGATTGTAAAGCTTCAGAAGGAAAAAAATATTACCATCGGATTTATCTGCCATGATATTTCCTTGATCCAGTCCTGCTCCCATGAAGTAGCGGTGATGTATCTTGGAAATGTAGTGGAAGTGCTGCCTGCAGAATATCTGGCAGAGCATGCAGTTCATCCTTATACGAGGGCATTGATTGGATCCATCTTTGATATTGGAATGGATTTCTCCAAACCGATCGAGGAAATCAAAGGAGAAGCTCCCAGTCCGCTGGATGTGCCTACAGGATGCCCGTTCCGGGGTCGCTGCCCGAAAGCAACTGAAAAATGTGCGGCAGAAAAACCGAAACTCCATCAGATCGGAGCGGACCATGAGGTGGCTTGTCATCTGTTTGACAAGGAGGATAAATAGAAGTGAAGAAACTGAAAAAAATCATTGTATTACTGTTAGCACTGAGTATGGTGTTAGCTATGGTTTCTTGCGCGAAAAAGCAGGAAGAAGAGGAAGAGGCACACATCCATAAGATCGGCGTCGTAGTCTATGACCTGAAAGATGAGCAGGTACAGGCATTCCGGGAGTATCTGGAGGGCTATATCGGGAAAAATTTCTCAGATGTGGATTTCCTGTACTCTGCAGAAGTGACCACAGAGGAGCAGGAGATGCAGTTTCTGAACGATGCAATTGCAGCGGGCGTAGAAGGCATTATGGCATTCAACAGCTTTGACCTGGAAAAGGAAGTGGAGCTGTGCGCAGAGAACGGAGTGTATTTTATCCGTCCGTCCAGTACAACAGATCCGGAAACCTTTGATAAAGTAGCAAACAACCCTTATTTCCTTGGCTATTTTGGACCGGGAAGTGAGATAGAATATGAGGCTGGATATGACATGGGTGCTTATTTGGCAGACGAACAGATGTCTGACAGCTATTTTCTGTTAAGCGGAGGAGCAGGCACCAATGTGATGCATGAACAGCGTGCGGAAGGAATGTTGGATGCTCTGCAGGAAGCTTATGGTGTACAGTTTGAGCAGAGCAGTGCTGAACTTGCATCCGCTTCTGAACCGGTAAGTGTAGAAGCCGGAAACTTAAAAGTAACCGTATTCCCTGGCTATATCGGAGTGCCGGATGTGGGTGAGAAGGCTGTTGCAGAGTTTGAAAAAGATCCGGCTGGTGTTGTTATGAGTACGATTCCGGTACAGGCCATTGCAGATTCTCTGGGAGATGCAAGCCTTGGAACTGTTGACTGTTATACGGAAACCAATGGAGAACTCTTTAAAAACGGTAATCTGAAATATCTGTGTGGTAAATATGAATCTATCATTGGACCGGCCTTTGCAGCTATGTATAATGCAGTGACCGGTTACAGCGAAGATTTCCGTGAGGATGAAAAAGCATTTGCCATTCAGCAGGGCTTCTGGACTTCCACCAATTATCAGGATTTCCAGAAAAAATATGAACTGTCTTCTGGTATTACTCTGAATGCATACAGCTATGAAGACCTTCTGGACGTGTGTAAAGCGCATAATCCGGAGGCAAACTTAAATGATCTGAAGGAACTTGCAGGCGCGTGGGATTTTGATTCCGCAGTCCAGAGAAGGAAATAATATGGAAAAACACACACTGACAAAAGGAAATGTAAGCAAAGGAATTCTGCTGTTTGTGCTTCCAATCATTGCAGGAAGTCTGATCCAACAGCTATATGTGACCATTGACGCAGTGGTGGTGGGACAGTTCACAGGAAAGCTTGGTCTGGCAGCTATTGATTCCGTGCATACATTGTTCAAGTTCCCCCTGAATTTCATGAATGGTCTGGCAACGGGTGCAACAATTCTGATTTCCGGACATTGCGGATCCGGGGACAAGCGCCAGATGCATTGTTCCATCCGTACCGCTTGTACGGTGGCAGTGATTCTGGGAGTGGTCTGCTCTGTGGGCGGAGTAATTCTGACTCCATGGATGTTGCAGATCATGTCTGTGCCGGATGAAGTTTATGGACGGGCATTTGTCTATACTACCATTTATTTTGGTGGTATCTGGTCCATGATCCTTTATAACATGACGGCTGGAATCTTAAGAGCCTATGGCGATTCTAAGAGACCGCTGTATGTGCTGGTCTGCTGTGCAGTAATCAATATTTTGGGAGATTTATTGCTGGTAGGTGTGTTGGATATGGGAGTTGCCGGCGCAGCACTGGCAACCGTATTTTCACAGATCGTCAGCGTGGTTGTTATCTTTTCTATGTTAAAAAAGGTTCTTCATGTGGAAAAAGGGGAGAAGGCTCTCTGGTGGCCTCATTTTTGCAAAGAACATATGCAGCAGATGCTGCAAATGGGGTTTCCGCTGGCATTGCAGTCGATGCTGTTCCCCATTGCAAATACCATTGTACAGGCGGGTGTCAATACGATGGGTACTGATCAGATTGCAGCATGGGGTATCTGTGACAAGCTGAATATGCTGATCTGGCTGTTGTCTGACTCCATGGGTCCGGCTCTGACAACCTTTACCGCGCAGAACCTGGGAGCAAAGAATAAGGAACGGATCAGAAAAGGTGTGTTCGTTGGTACAGCTATGTCTGCTGGAGCTGTCATTATGGTGAGTATCATTCTGTTCGTTGGCGCAGCTTTTATGACACCTTGGTTTGTGTCCGCACAGGATGCAGCTACTTTAGCACCTCTGGTTGGTGCTTATGCCAGGATGATGGCGCCGTTTTTCCTGTTTTATGCTATCACAGAGGCTCTGTCGGGAGCCTGCTGTGGCACGGGAGATACGATCAGACCGATGATCACCACATTGATATCTATCTGTCTGCTGCGTGTGATTGGTGTGTTATTCATTCTTCCTGTATATGAAACTATGGAATGCATCGTAGTGATCTACATTGCTTCCTGGATTGCCGCCGGTATAGCATTCCTGGGACTGTGGAAATGGAACAGCTCAAAGCTGTAATATTCCAAAATGTAATAAAGACATAATAAAACGGTATGTTTAGATATCCCCCACGGTGGGTTGTGGAAGGTAGAATCCCTCTGTTATAGTAAAGAAGGTCTTTACTATGTCAGAGGGATTTTTTCGTAGTATGGCACAAACATAATCATAAGGGAGATATAGAAATATGAAGAAGCTTAACAAAGTAATCTGTCTGTCACTGAGTGCGATGATGCTGGCAGCAGCGATCAGCGGATGTGGTGCGAAGGAGACGACAGATGCAGTACAGAATGAGACCACAGGGGAGACTGCTCCGGCTGGTGAAATGTCCAGAGACAATACCATGATCTATGGTGCAGAGTTCATGGTGGAGAAGTTCAATCCAATCTTAGGATCCGAGTATTGTGATGCCATGATTTTCAGAGGCCTGATGAAAACGGATGTAGATTGTCAGCCACAGTGTGATATAGCAACCGATTATGAGATCAGTGATGATCTGCTGACATATACCTTCAATATTCGTGATGATGTAAAATTCCACGATGGAACAACATTGACAGCGGACGATGTTGTATTTACAATCAGCAGCATTCTGGATGAGAATGTGAACTCTTCGATCCGTTCGGATTTTCTCCTTGTAGATAAAGTGGAAAAACTGAGCGATACTTCACTGAGTATTACATTAAAAGAACCGTTCCCGGCTTTGCTTGATAAGCTGACAGTGGGAATTGTTCCGGAGCATTGCTTCGAAGGACAGGATATCAATACCGCTGATTTTAATGTGAATCCGGTTGGCTGCGGACCGTATAAGCTGGTATCTTTAGAAGCAGGTACAAAGTGTACCATGACCAGATTTGATGATTACTATGGAGATAAGGCACAGATTGAGAATATTATCTACCTATATCTGCCGGATTACAATACAAGAGCACTGCAGCTTAAAAACAACGAGATCGACTTTACATTTGTAGAGCCCAGTCAGGTCAAAGAGCTGGAAGCTGATGAGAACTTAGATGTTTATGTGATCGGATCCGCAGATTACCGTTGTGTTATGTATAATTTCCAGGTATGTGATCTGTTTGAGGATGTAAGAGTTCGTCAGGCACTGAATTATGCAACAGATGGTCAGGCAGTTGTAGATGCGATTGCTCATGGTTATGGTCAGATTGCTTATTCACCGCTGCAGAAGAATAAATTCAACTGTGAAGATATAGTGAAATATGATTATGATCCGGAGAAGGCAGCAGCACTTCTGAAAGAGGCTGGTTGGGCTGATACCGATGGAGATGGAATCCTTGATAAAGATGGTGAGAAGCTTTCCTTTACCCTTACCGCTCCGGTTGATGATGAGGTTCGTGTGAATATTGGAACTTATCTGTCATCTGAATGGAAAAAACTGGGTGTAGATTGTACCTTGTCAGCTCTTGGATGGGATGCCATCGACATTACGAAATGTGAGTCATTCCTGCTTGGATGGGGAAGTCCGTTTGATGCAGACAATGATACTTATCGTCTCTTTACAACCGGAAGCGCAGATAACTATGGATTCTACAGTAACGAAACGGTTGATAAGGCTCTGTCTGAGGCTCGTACAAAGACAGAAGATGCAGACAGAGCAGCATGTTATGCAGAATTCCAGAAAGCATTTGCGGAAGATCCGGCATATGATCTTATCTGTTATCTGGATGCCTTGTATGCAGGAAACAAACGGATCAGTGGACCGACAGATAAGGTACTTGGACATCATGGAGCAGGTATCTTCTGGAACATTGAAGACTGGACAATTTCTGAATAAATGTGGGTTTGATGTAGAATGAAACGATATGTTTTGAAAAGACTGATTCAAAGCATTGTGGTTATGTTTATCATGAGCATCTGCTCATTTGCACTTATAAATGCGGCACCGGGTGAACCGGCTGCCGCAATTTATGGTGGTCAGATGGATAAACTGACACAGGCCGAAAAAGACAGAATCAATGAGAATCTGGGACTGGATCAGCCAGTCATCATAAGGTATGGCAACTGGCTGGCAGAAGTGTCTCACGGTAATTTTGGATATTCGTATGCAAACGGGCAAAATGTTGGAAAGATGATCAAGGAGCGTATGCCGAACACGATGACATTATTTTTGTCTTCTTTTGTGTTGACAGTTATCCTGTCTATTGCGGTCGGACTTTTTGCGGGTTTGCATCCGGATTCTATGATAGACAGAGTGATCACGATCATCAGTATTACGCTGAATGGAATCCCCAGTGTGCTGGTAGGTATCATTTTGATTCTTTTGTTTTCGGTAGTGCTCGGCTGGCTGCCATCTTCCGGTGTAACATCCATGTTTTCTGATACATTGAAGGATCGAATCATTCATCTGATCTTGCCGACGGTGACGGTTATGTTCAGCCACATTGGTTCTTTTTCCCGTTTTATACAAGAAGGAATGAAAGAAGAACTGGACAGCTATTATGTGTATGTGGCAAGAGCCAATCATATGTCGAAATGGGATATTTATCGAGGTGCCATGAAAAATGCACTGGTTCCATTTGTAAACTATGTGGGAACCCATGTACCGTCATTTTTTTCCGGATTTGTTGTAATTGAGACGGTATTTGCATATCCGGGGCTCGGAAATATGATCGTAAATGCAATCCCGGTAAAGGATTATCCTGTATTGATGGGAGGAATTCTTGTAACGGGAATCGTTGTCATTATATCCATGCTTCTGGTAGATCTCATTGATCTGGCATTGAATCCAAAACTTCGGAAGGCGGTGACCAGATGAAAAAGAAGGTAAGAAAGAATAGTTTCTGGGTACTATTGTTTCTGGTAATCGTACTGTTGTGCATGACAGCACCGCTATATGCGGTATATTCTCCTACGGAAGTAGATCTTGGCAGTGTGCTGCAAAAACCGGATATAGTACACTGGTTTGGAACAGACAGTTCAGGAAGAGATGTATTTACGCGTACCATGTACGGCGGAATGGTATCACTGGCAGTGGCGGCAAGCAGCAGTCTGTGTGCACTGTTGTTTGGAATCGTATATGGAGGAATCAGCGGTTATGTGGGCGGAAGACTGGATACGACCATGATGAGGATCGTTGATATTGCATATGCCATGCCTTCTACCATTGTTGCACTGGCATTTCAGATGGTATTTCCAAACAAAATTCTGGGTCTGGTCATCGTTATGAGTCTTACCAGCTGGATGACCATGGCACGTGTGATCCGGGCTCGTTTTCTGGAGTTGAAAAAAGAAAATTATATTATTCTGGCAGAAGGATTCAATATTCCACGGCATGTGATCCTGTTTAATCATATGGTACGCAATTCCTTTTCCAGCATTATCATTATTGCGACCTTTACCTTTGCCAGTGCCATTGTAACAGAAACATCATTGAGTTATCTTGGCGTGGGGATTCCTATTGGAATTCCATCCTGGGGAAACATGATTAACGGAATCCAGAGTTATGTACTCAATGGAAAGTGGTGGATCGTGCTGCCTCCGGGGGTAATGATCATCCTCAGTTCCATCTGTGTGAACTATGTGGGTGAGTACCTGAAAGAAAAATATGTGTCCTGAGGTTAAACAAATGAATGACAAAACTATAAAGAAGAATATTACCAGATTATGGAACCAGGCATACATCAATTATGATGATTGTTATGCCCATGGCCTGAAAAGCGAAGGGGAAAAAAAGGAATGGCTGAGATTTTTGCGCAAAGTGATCGGAAAACAGCCATGCAGTATATTGGATGTGGGAGCTGGAACCGGATTTGTCAGTCTGCTTTTAGCAGAGCTTGGTCATACCTGTAAAGGCATTGATCTGTCGGAAAATATGCTTTCTAAGGCAAAAGAAAAGGCAGAAAAAGCTGGATTTCACAATGTGACATTTGCAATAGGTGATGCGGAAGACACCAAAGAACCAGCCAAACAGTATGATGTGGTGATCAATCGCCATCTGGTGTGGACCTTGCCCCATCCGGAAAAAGCGATCAAAGAATGGAAGCGGGTATTAAAGCCGGGGGGAAGACTGGTGATCATGGAAGGTAACTGGCACTATAACCGTCTGTCAGACCGGATTCAGGTGTTCCTCGGTAAATGTCTGATCACGTTGGTGGAGCACAGAAATGCATTTTCCAATGATGGTGATTATGATAAAGACACGAAAGAAGAGCTTCCGATGATGAAGAGCAGAAATGCCAGACGTCTTGGCCAGATGGTACAGAATGCAGGACTGAAAGTGACTGTGATCCCCATGACAGAGGTGGACCGGGCAGAGAAACAGGCAATGCCTCTCAGATATCGTCTGTTGAACCCACATAAACGGATCACAGTGATTGGTGTGAAGGAATAGCAATATGGAGAACATATTAGAAGTAGAAGATCTGGGGATCATGATCGATGGGGAGAAGATCGTCAAAGACATTTCTTTTTTTGTACATGATCAGCATATTACTTGTATTGTAGGCGAAAGCGGAAGCGGTAAAAGTATAACCATGTCAGCTGTTCTAGGGTTGCTTCCGAAGGTGGCTTGTAAGACAAAGGAAAGTAAGATCATGTTTCATGGAGATTCCATGTTCTGCATCTACCAGGATCCGATGAACTCGTTGAATTCGTCTGTGAAAGTAGGCAAACAGCTGTATCAGATGGCAAAAGGGTATAAAAAAATGACCCGGACAGAATTTGATCAGCAAATGGGAATCATATTGGAACGAATCAAATTTGAAGACCCAATGCGGACACTGAACAAGTATCCCTTTGAATTATCTGGTGGAATGCTGCAGCGTCTCATGATCGCCTGTGCAATTCTGGTAACGCCATCGTTGATCATTGCGGATGAACCGACCACCGCTCTGGATGTGAGTATACAGAAGGAGATCATGCGGGAATTTCGTGCGATCAACAGAGAATATCAGACGGCTATCCTGGTCGTGACCCATGATTTTGGAGTGGTAGCGGAACTGGCAGATGATGTGATCGTGATGCATGACGGCGAGATCGTAGAAAAAGGAAGAGTCCTTGATCTGTTCGATTCGCCGCAGGAGGAATACACAAAGAGGCTTTTAAAAGCCAGTTTTGAGGGGGCAGAAAATTGCAGTTAGATGTTTTAGATGTGAACAAATCTTATGGAAAAGAATCTATTCTTCATCACATTGAGTTTTCGGTAGGCTCTGGTGAGATCGTTGGACTGGTAGGGGAGAGCGGATGCGGAAAAAGTACACTGGCACGATTGCTGTGCTGCTATGAGAAGCCGGATAGTGGAAAGATCCTGTTTTGCGGAGAAGATACTGCCGGATTTGGAAAAAAAGAACGGCAGCAGTTTCGGCGCAGTGTGCAGATGATCCTGCAGGACAGTCTGTCATCTCTGGATCCTAAAATGTCTGTGGGACAGACCTTGCATGAGACCTTAAAATACAATGGAGTTTCAGATGTGACTCAGAGAGAGGATAAGATCAGGAAAACGCTGGAGATAGTGCTGCTGCCTGCCGATCTTCTTGAAAAACGCCCTTCACAGCTAAGTGGAGGTGAGCGTCAGAGGATCAGTATCTGCAGGGCATTGCTGGTAGATCCTCAACTGCTGATCTGTGATGAAATCACTTCAAGCCTGGATGTGATCACCCGATATCATCTGCTGGGAGAACTGAAGCGTCTGAATAAGGAAAAAGATCTTCCGATGGTGTTTATTTCTCATGATCTGAAATCTGTGAAAAGTATCAGCGACCGAATCCTTGTCATGTACCAGGGGAGAATCGTAGAGGAATTGAAAAAAGAAGACGGATTTCGTTATGAACATCTGTATACTGCGAGACTTCTGGAATCTTTGCCGATCGATCATCCATCCAAGAGAGAATCGCTGGTTCATAATTTTGAGGATGAGGTTCTGACAGCAGTATAGAGTCAGGGATAAAAAATGTTGAGATTTTCATAACAGAATGGAATGATTGGATATCCCCCACCCCCGCTTGTGAGCAGGAATGACATCTGCTAAAGTATAGGACAGAGGAAAGGAAAGCCTCAAAAGTCTCCTATAAAATCCATATAAAGAATACTTTATCAATGAAAACAGCTGCTTTGGGAAGCAGCTGTTTTCATGTTCAGATCATTGATCAAAAGACAGAAACACATATATGATATAACAAAATGGAATGGGTATATACATAAAATGGAATATATCAATAACCCCCCTGAGGGGTTATGAAGAAAATTGCAAGTTGTTATAATGTATATATTTGAAACTAAGAGGTAGTGTTACAGATGAAAACATATGTATTAAGAAGATTGTTCCAGCTTCTGCCGATTCTTCTGGCAATTACATTTTTGTCTTTTGGCATGATGAGGATTGCCGGGAGCGATGTGGTGGAGCAGAAGATGGAAAATACAGGCAGTGATATTTCACAGGAAGTGGTGGATGCAGCCAGAGAGGAGCTTGGGCTGGACAAACCATTTTTGACACAGTATGTGGTCTGGCTTGGCGGAATCCTGCGAGGAGACATGGGAACCAGTTATGTATCCGGTAAACCAGTGTTCTCTACGTTTATTTCCAAGCTTCCGGCAACATTGCTTTTGACAGCCACATCTATTCTGTTGACGATCCTCATATCTATTCCACTGGGAATCCTGGCAGCAGTTTATCAGAATCATGTTTCGGATTATCTTATACGGACGTTTAGTTTTATCGGAAATAGTCTTCCAAACTTTTTCGTATCGCTTTTATTGATGTATCTGTTTGCTATTCGGCTTGGATGGTTTCCGGTCATTGCAACGGGTGTCAGTCTGAAGAGCGTTGCTATGCCAGCGATTACACTGGCTATTGCCATGAGTGCAAAGTATCTTCGTCAGGTAAGAGCAACGGTGTTGGATGAATTAAGCAAGGATTATGTGGTTGGTGCGAAAGCAAGAGGTATCAAATTTTCCAGAACATTGTGGGGGAGTGTGATGAAAGCTTCCCTGGTGACGATCATGACGCTTCTGATGCTGTCGGTGGGAAGTCTTCTTGGAGGAACTGCCATTGTAGAATCCATCTTTATGTGGGATGGCGTGGGAAAGATGGCGGTGGATGCTATCAGCATGCGTGATTATCCCATTATACAGGCCTATGTCATGTGGATGGCGATCATTTATGTGGCAGTCAATCTCCTGACCGATATTTCTTATCGATTTCTGGATCCAAGGATCCGTCTGGGAGGTGATAAGGAATGAATCAGGAGCAACAAGTAACTGTCCGTATCCAGAAAGTGAAGAAGAACCGGATCTGGATGAAATTGATTGTATTTGCAGGATTGGCAGCAGCACTACTGCTGATTACGATTTTTGCAAAGTATATCTGTCCCTATGATCCTTATGCACAGGATCTGACGCAGGCCATGCAGCCGCCCAGTGCAGCTCATCTGATGGGAACCGATACTTATGGTCGGGATATGCTGTCCCGTGTTCTGATCGGAGCACAGACCAGTATTTCGTCCACGTTTGCGCTGGTAGCGATCATTACCGTATTTGGAACGGTAGTTGGAATTTTCTGTGGTTATTATGGTGGAATTGTTGATTCCGTGATGATGAGAATTTCAGATGTGTGTCTGGCATTTCCGGGTCTTGTATTTGCTATGACAGTTGCGGCTATCCTGGACGGAGGAGTCAGGAATGCGGTTATCGCACTGGCTTTGATCAGCTGGCCCAAATATTCCAGAATTGCAAGAGGACAGACATTATCCATAAAAAATCTGCCGTATATGCAGGCTTCCCAGTTGGCTGGAGATTCAGTTTTACAAATGATTTTCCGACATGTACTTCCGAATATCGCAGGACCGATCCTGGTTACTTCTATGCTGGATATTGGTACCATGATGATGGAGATTGCAGGATTATCGTTTTTGGGGTTGGGAGCCCAGCCTCCGGTGGCAGAGTGGGGAAGCATGATGAGCAGTGGCAGGAGCATGCTGCAGACCTATCCATGGATCGTATTATCTCCGGGATTGGCCATCTTTGTATCAGTTGTGATATTTAACCTTCTGGGTGATACGATCCGTGATTATATGGATCCGAAGAACACTCGTTCAAGGTAGATATAAATAAAAGCAGGGAGTAAAAATATGAAAAAGAGAACAGGAAAAATTCTTGCATTACTGCTGTCACTGACTATGGTGGCAGGTGCCATGGCAGGCTGTGGTTCAGAAAAGGCTGACAGTACAAGTGGTACACAGACAGAGGCAACAACCAGTGCAGATACAGCTGGTAAGAAAACATTTGTCTTTGGAGATACCACCTTCAATGCAGAAAATGAGGAATCCAACATTGATCCGCACAGCGCATACTGCGGATGGGCATGTATACGTTATGGCGTTGGAGAAACTTTGATGAAGATCAATGACTCCATGCAGCTGGAGCCATGGATCGCAGAAGGATATGAGCTGGTAGATGATCTTACCTGGAAGATTACACTGAAAGATGGAGTGTGCTTTTCCAATGGAAAGTCCTGTGATGCAGAAGCAGTAAAGAAATGTCTGGAAGATCTGGTTGCAGTGCATGAGCGTGCAGCAGGAGATCTGAAGATTGATTCTATGGAAGCGGATGGTCTGGTGCTGACGATCCACACAACGGAAGCATGTCCAAGCCTTATGAACTATCTCTCTGAGCCTTATGGCTGTATTATCGATATGGATGAGGGTGTGACCGAGGATGGAATCGTGGTAGGCACCGGTCCTTTTGTGGCAACGGAGCTGGTGACCGATGATCATCTGAATCTTGTGAAAAATGAGAATTACTGGGATGGAAATGTGAATGTAGATGAGATTACGGTCCGCACCATCTCCGATGGCGATACTCTGGCCCTGGCACTTCAGTCAGGGGAGATCAATGCGGCATATGGTATGGCATATGCAAGCTATCCGGTCTTTGAAAATGATAATTACCAGTTTACCAGTGTACAGACCAGTCGTTCCTTCTACGTACAGATGAATTACGCATCTCCGGTTGTGGCAGATGATGCAGTCCGTGAAGCCATTGCCATGGGTATTGATAAAGAATCCTTCGTCAATGTGCTTCTGAATGGATATGGATATGTGGCAACTGGTGCTTTCCCTGATACAGTAGATTTTGGAGGTTCTGCACTGCATGCAAAAACCTATGATCCAGAAGGCGCAAAAGAGGTTCTGGAGGCAGCAGGCTGGAAGGACAGCGACGGTGATGGTATTCGTGAAAAAGATGGACAGAAGCTGACGATTAAATGGCTGACCTATCCGAGCCGTCAGGAGCTTCCGCTGCTTGCTGAAGCTGCTCAGAGTACTTTAAAAGAAATCGGTATGGATGTACAGATCAATGCAACTGCAGATCATAACTCCATCTGGAAAGATACTTCTGCCTGGGATGTCTATGTAGGAGCGAACGTGAACTGTGGTCTGGGAGATCCGACGAACTTCTTCTCCACACATTGTCTGGATGCATCCACCAAGAACCGTGGACAGTATCACAGTGACAAGCTGGAAGAGCTGGCAGTGCAGCTGAACAGCACTTTCGATACAACCGAGAGAAACCAGATCGCAATCGAGATGCAGCAGCAACTTCTGGATGACAATGCGTTTGTATTTTGCTCTTTCCTGAAGATGAGCATGATCAGTCAGGCAAATGTGACAGGGCTTACCGCACATGCATGCGATTATTATGAGCTGACAGCAGATCTGGATATCAACTAAGTTGTATGAATTTTGATAACGATTCAGAGTCTTGTGCATTAGACTCTGAATCATTACTGTTTAGGAGCATAGAATGGGTGACACATTATTGAATTATGATTCTGTGGAGATCTCTTTTAATGGAACTCCTGTGGTCCATAATATTTCCTTTTCGCTTCGACCAGGCGAAATTCTCGGACTGGTAGGCGAATCTGGAAGCGGAAAAAGTACGTTGATCAAGGCCGCCATGGGATTGCTGGGTGACAACGGGCTTGTGACCAAGGGAGATATCACATATAAGAGGAAAAACCTTGTGGATATGCCGGAGCATGAGCTTCGGTCTATCCGTGGTGCAGAGATTGGGATGATCTTTCAGGATGCAGGTGCTTCTCTCTGTCCGATCAGGACCATTGGAAGTCAGATCTATGAAAGTATGAAAGCACACGGAAAAATCACAAGGGCGGATGCAAAGATGCGAGCCATGGAGCTTCTGTCAAAACTGAATTTCAAAGAGCCGGAGAGGGTCTGGGACAGCTATCCTTTTGAAATGTCCGGCGGCATGAATCAGCGTGCAGGTATCGCCATTTCCATGCTGATGAATCCACCGGTATTGTTTGCTGATGAGCCGACCAGTGCACTGGATGTGGCAGTCCAGCGACAGGTGGTGCAGGAAATGCTTCATGTCCGAGAGCTTTTCGGAACGGCGATCATCATCGTAACCCATGATATCGGTGTGGTGTCAGCCATGGCAGATACGGTGCTGGTTTTACAGAATGGCAATAAGATGGAATACGGACCGGTGAAAGAGGTGCTGGAACATCCACAGAATGTATATACGAAAGAACTGCTTTCGGCAGTGCCGAAGCTTAGAAGGAGCCAGAACTAAGATGGAGCCAATATTACAGGTAAATCACTTAAAAAAAGTATTTCATCAACGTGGGAAACGGGATATTGCAGCAGTAAATGATGTAAGCTTTTGTCTGTATCCAGGAGAAATTCTTGGAATTGTGGGTGAATCTGGAAGCGGAAAGAGTACAGTTGCAAAGCTGATCACAAGGCTGGAAGATGTGACAGATGGGCAGATCGTTCTGGATGGACAGGATATTACACATTTAAAAGGTTCAGTGCTGAAGGAAACCTATGGTAAGATTCAGATGGTTTTTCAGAATCCGGTCGGTTCTTTTGATCCAAGAAGGACGTTGGGCGATGGCATTGGAGAAAGTCTGAAAAATAAAGGGGTTTCCAAAGCAGAGATTCGAGCAAAAGTGGCTGAATTGCTGGAACAGTGTGGCCTGGAACCTGAATATATGGACCGATATCCCCATCAGGTCAGCGGTGGGCAGTGTCAGAGAGCTGCCATTGCCAGAGCACTGGCGGTGGATCCGAAAGTGATCATCTGTGATGAGGCGACCAGTGCACTGGATGTGACGGTTCAGAAGCGAGTGATTGATCTGCTTCAGAATTTACAGGAAAATAAGAATCTGTCCTATGTCTTTATCTGCCATAACCTGGCACTGGTCCAGCAGTTCTGTGACCGTGTCATCGTTATGAAGGATGGACGGGTCGTGGAAGAAGGAATCCCTGACGAAGTGATCCAGAATCCCAAGGAAGAATATACAAAGATGTTGGTGGAGTCGGTATTTTAGCAGATGTTTCTTAAAAATCCATAAAATCAGTTGACAAATAGTAGTATTTTTTATATTTTATATTTAGGTTAAATGTTAAACGAGGTGAACAAGTGTGGGATTACAAAATACCTTGAAGGCGCTGGCAGATCCGATCCGACGGGAGATTCTGAATCTCCTGAAGAATGGACCGCTGTCAGCCGGTGAGATCGTGGATCATTTCTCAGTGACAGGTGCGTCTATATCGCGACACTTGTCAGTGTTAAAAGAAGCCGATCTGATCCGTGACCGACGGGAAGGAAAATTTATTTACTATGAATTGAATGCCTCTGTGCTGGAGGAGATCATGCTTTGGATCACAGATTTGAAAGGAGAATCAGACCATGATGGAAATGATTAAGAAAAACTGGGGAAAGATCGTGCTTACTTCGGCAGTGGTTCTGGCTGCATCACTGGCGGGAGGGTATGGATGGGTCATGCCGGTGGTTATGCTGGCTGCTCATCTGTTGTGTCTGCTGTCTGCATTTGGCGATAAACGCATCCATACGCAGAGCAGAAAGGCGCTTGGCATTTTGTTTTGGATCATGCCGGTGGGGTCCGTGCTTCTTGCAGTGATCAGCCGCATATCAGAGAGTGGTGCCGATGACGATCTGGCTTCACTGATCATGGACTGCGGACTGGGATTTTTGTTTCTTGTTATGGGAAATTATATGCCGAAATTTCGCCAGAACGGTGTGATCGGGATTCGTGTGAAGTGGACGCTGGAAAATGAAGAAAACTGGGCAATGACGCATCGGTTTGCAGGAAAATGTCTTATGATTGCCGGATGTTGCTGCATTTTGTTTGCATTTCTTCCATTAGGAATGGCAGGTGATCTGCTCTGTATGGCAGCGATTCTGATAGCTGTGCTGATACCCGGTATCTACTCCTGGAGATATTATAAGAGACAGCTTCAGTCAGGAAAAGTGGAGAAGAAGCCGGTTTCACAGAAAGCACTGATTAGAGGAAGTATATTTGCAGCAGTGATCATCATATTTTCTGTCTGGGTACTGTTTACAGGAAGCATGCATATGGTGTATGATAAGGAATCATTTACCATAGAGACCCCTGACTGGAAGAATCTGACCATCTCCTATGATGAGATTACGTCGCTGGATTATCTGGAGGAAGATCCGTCCGGCAACTTTGTGGACAGAAGAACCAACGGATTTGGCAATCTGGTGCTGGGGATGGGGACTTTTAAAAATGATCTGTATGGAACTTATATCAGATATACCTACACTTCCTGCCCATCCTGTGTGGTGTTGACGGTGGATGGACAGACGGTGGTGCTCAATGGAAAAGATGAGGCTGCCACAAAAGAAATATATGAACGACTGGAATCAACTCGGTAAGAGGCTGGAATTTCTTATATGTCTATGATACAATGATCATGCATATCCGGGTAATTTATTCCTTTTAATCAAAGTAAAGCTGGTTTGGATTATATTCCGGACCAGCTGTTTTGTTTTGTTGCATAAAACTCATTTACTGGAGAACAGAAAGATGAATTCGATTTTAAATGATATTTTCAAGGCAATTCATGAAGGAAAATGGCTTCATATCGAGTATCAAAATAGAGATAATCAGGTAACAAAATATTGGATCGGGATTAGAAGTGTGAATATACAGAATCGTACATTGACAGTAGACGGTCTTCATCTGGGACAACTGACAGTTAAATCACTGGATTGGGTGAGAATTGACGGTATTTTATCCAGTCAGATCGTAGAAGGATCTTATTATCCGATAAACAAACGACTAGTGGATGATATTTATATGAATCCGGAAAAATATAGGAGTATTTTTGGACATACAGTGAATCTGAAAATACTTTCATATCTGGAAATGTGCAATCGGATGGATACAGTACCTTATCTGAAAGATTTTGCTTTGATTCATTATCTGGATCGTGAAAAGATTCAGGGAGAAGAGATACCACTTAGTACAGAACAATTTCAGCAGATTGTAAAAAGCTTTCAATATCAGACAGAGCAGGTAAAAAATGAAAAAGAAGGACTGCATATCCGGCAGCTTGCCATGAATGTTCTGAGTATTCATACGTCCAGAGGATTATATGTGCTTGCATATCGAAAACTGAATCTGGATGTGAAAGCAAGAATGTTGAGACCGGAACAGGAGATTACAGTCTGTACAGAATTTACATTAGACGGAACTGTCAAAAGTGTAAGACGTTTTTTAGATGCAGAAGATTATGAGCTGCTTGAAAATTTTGAAAAAAATCAGGAAAATATAAAGGAGTGTATTCGAAAACGAATGCCAGGCGATCAGACAAACGTAGATGACATGCCGTATGTGATCGGTCTGGCTATGGATATTCCGCTTGACCTTCATCAGGAATATAAAGGTATCATAAAGATGTACCAGGAAGGAAATGTGTCGATACCAATCAAGGCTTTTTTTGGAGAATTGCTGGAGCGGCCACGAAGAACAGGAGCCTATCCTATGGCATTGTTGAACAGAAAAGTCAATATAGATCAGCTTCTCGCAATTCACAATGCCATGAAATATCCGGTTGCTTATATTCAGGGGCCTCCTGGAACTGGAAAAACAAATACGATTATCAATACGATCGTTACAGCATTCTTTAATGAAAGAACGGTTTTGTTTTCTTCCTATAATAATCATCCTATTAATGGGGTATATGAGAAATTATCAAAACTACAGTATGAAGGAAAGACGATTCTGTTTCCAATTCTCCGGCTGGGAAATGCACAGAAAGTGAACGAGTCGCTGATTATGATGCGCAGGATGTATGAGCAGGCACAGTCGATTACAGTTTATGAATCTACGCTGGACAGGAATAAGGATGAGAGAAAGCGGCGGGCCAGAAAATTATCAGAACTGCTGAAAAAATATGAGGAAATTCTTGATTTGAGAGAAAGAGAAGAAACCATAGATCGATTACTGGAATATGAGCACCAAAACAGCAGTATGCTTCAAATGGTACCATTTACAGAAGATCTGGAAGGCAGACAGAAGCGTCAGATTGAAAAAAGAAGAAAGATGGTTGGGACTGTATCTGAGGATGAAGTATTTTCTCTGTTGGATGATAAGGAGGAAGAACTCAGGAAGTATTTGTATTATATTTCCGCTGCTTATATAAAAAAATTAAATCAGTCATCGAATGCTGAGCTAAGAGAAATTATTCTGATGGATGATGAAGGAAAACGTAAAGACAGATTTCAGAAATATCTGAGCAAAAAGAAAAATATCTCAAACCTCCAGAAGATATTTCCGATTATTGCGACTACCTGTATATCAGCACATCGGCTAGGGGAAGCTGAACCTATGTTTGATATGGTAATTATGGATGAAGCCAGTCAGTGTAATCTGGCAGTTTCGCTTGTACCGATCATAAGAGGAAAAAGTCTGATGCTGGTGGGAGATCCGCAGCAGTTAAGCCCAGTGATTTTGCTGGATGAAATGACAAATTGTAAGTTGAAAAAGCGATATGGAGTATCAGATGAGTATGATTATCGTAAAAATTCCATATACAAAACATATTTATCCTGCGACGCGGTCAGTGATGAAACTCTGTTGAAGAATCATTATCGTTGCAATCAGAAGATTATAGGATTTAATAATCGAAAGTATTATAATTCAAAGTTGAAAATCAAAACGCAGAGTAAGGAATCACAGCCCCTTCTTTATGTAGATATGCAGAATGCAAAGTCACTGGAGAAAAATACATCACCGTCGGAAGCGAAAGAAATTGCCCGGTATGTTATGCAACATCAGGATAAAAGTATTGGAATCATCACACCGTTCGTTAATCAGAAAAATCTAATTGAGAAGGAACTGAAACTGGCTCAGATGGATCATGTGGTATGCGGAACAGTCCATGCTTTTCAAGGAGATGAAAAAGATATCATTCTGTTTTCAACGGCTATCACAGATCAAACACAGAAAACAACTTATGAGTGGTTGGAAAATAATAAAGAGCTGATTAACGTGGCAACTTCCAGAGCAAAAGATAAGCTGATTTTGATGTCCAGCAGGAAAAATCTTGAAAGACTTCATAGTCAGACAGAACAGGATGATCTTTATGAACTGGCAGAATATGTCTGGTCAAATGGAAATTCAATTGTAACACCGAAACATGCGAATTCCAGAGCGTTGGGTGTAAAGCCATTCAGCAGTGCCACAGAAGAAGCTTTTCTGCAAAATCTGAATCATGCACTGGAAAATATATGGATGACACAGAGCCGATATACGGTACACAAAGAAGTAGCGATTTCGCATGTCTTCTGGGAAAATGAAAGTTATAATGATCTGTTTTACAGTGGGCGTTTTGATTTTGTAGTCTATGAAAAAGCCGGAGATCAGGAAATACCATTGCTGGCAATTGAACTGGATGGAAAAGAACATTTTGAAAATGAAATTGTTAAAAACAGAGATAAGAAGAAAAATGAAATTTGCAGAGAGCATGATCTTCAATTGATTCGAGTAGAGAATTCATATGCCAGGAGATACAACTATATGAAAGAAATATTGATGAATTATTTCTCAGTTATGCACTAGCAGATAAAAGAAAGGAACTGGGTGAATGATTACCTTAAATGATTACCTGTATTCGGGAGACACAATCTTCCGCATTTTACAGAAATATACGACGGATCTCAGAAAAGACGCGAAAAAGCACCGGAATGAAATTGATATGATGCACTGCAATTTTCTGGTGCAGATCAGGGAACTATTGGAGCACAATGATTTCCTGACCGCACAGTCCCGGAAGATCACAGAATTTTATAAATATATGGCGAAGGAATATCCTTATCTGGCATTTACCTTCAAAGGTCGGATCAAATCGCTGATCCGGGCGGAACAAAAGTTCAACAGCTATGTAGTGGAGTACATTTATCACTATTACGAGGAACATGGAACTTATCCGTCTGCATCTCAGCTGAAGACAAGACTCAGCTGCTTTCGAGACCTGATCGCCTATCGGATCGTGATCTGTATGCCGAAGTGTCATTATAATTCAGAGGAAGAACGGACAGAAGCGGAATTAAAATGTCTCTATGAGATTGCCAATGTATTGCCGGATTTCCTGGAGGAGCGGGGATTTACTGCAGAGCCTGCACATGGTGTACAGGAGAGTATATCGCCTCTGATGGATGAGAGTGTTCGTCCTTATTACCGTGACTATATTTCACATCACAGCGAGGATCAGTATCAGTCGCTACATATTACATTTTACGATAACAGTTCCAGAAGTTATATGGAAGTACAGCTTCGAACAAAGACTATGGATGATGTGGCAGAGATCGGCGCAGCCAATCATCTGGGATATGAGAAGAAGCAGGAGAAGGAACGAAGTAAGAGAGATGCCATTCCGGAAGGAAAGAACCGGTATTTTGATGAGGCATATGAGCGTGGAAAACGTCTGACCGGTCTTGATCTGTCCGGATTGGATGTTAATATGTTCGCAGCCATCGATAATCACCTGATCAACGATGGCTGCGGATTGTACCGGGGACGTCTGATCCTGCCTTATGAGCATCTGTCCCGGTTTCAGAATGATCTGATTGATTAACGCCGTTTGCCGGTATAATCCTGCTTTCGGCGTTCATTGACAAAATGGTTCAGGATTCCACCGCCAATAATAATGACAGCGGCCATGATCAGCACACGTTTGGCACCTTCCTGTGGGAGGGTGCTTTTTGATGCAATGGAAGCCGGGTCAAAGGTAAGCACATACTGGACTTCGTGAGGTGTTCCCATGGCCAGTGTGTCAGCAATGACAGGAACATCCTGGGTAAGATCAGCAATTGGAATCGTGAAGTGAGAATTGGCATCTTCTTCACTTTCATTCAGATATTTCTGTCCATCTACGATCATATAGTCATAATTGGAACTGCTCCAGGTGATGGAAGCATAGGCGATTCCATCATTGAGAGTGAGCAGGGTCGGACTTTGGATCGTTGCCTTGCCGCTTCCGCCAGTCATGGTCACATCAATGGCATATTCGCCGTCAGTCAGATCGGAAATACCCGCATCATCTTCTGTATTTGCGGAAGCAGTGACTGTCTCGGCGGCGTACAAAGGAATCGGACAGACACCGGTCAATAAAAAGATTGCAAGAAGAATTGCATAGATTTTTTTCATTTGCTATCCTCCATCTATAGGTTCTTTTTCTTGTACAGAAACCAGGAAGCCGCAGCAGAGAAGCAGATCAGATACAAAAGCAGTATTTCAATGCTTGTATAAGAAAATGCTTCATGGTTGGCGATGCTTCTAAGAGCAGCACTGGTCTGGGAAAGAGGAAGGTATTCCACAAACTGCCGGATGCCAGATGGCATGCCCTGAGAAGAGAAAAAGGTATTGCAAAGATAAGCCATGGGCATGATCACATAGTTGGAAAACCGTGGCACATCCGCATGGTTTTTTGCGTAAAAGGAGACTACTACTCCGATGGTGGAGAAGACTGCTCCGTTTAAAAACATCAGAAGGAAGGACCAGCCATTGAAGCAAAGTCCGGTTCCGATAGGAAGCACCAGCAGAATGATCACCATGCCGGCATAGAGTCCACGGAGACTTCCACCAATGACCTGACCGGCGATGAACTGCCACAGTGGAGTGGGAGAGATCATAACCTGGTCAAATGCTTTCTCGTACAGCCGCTGTACATTCAGATTCTGAGCAATGGCATTAAAGCTTCCGTTCATGGTAGTCAGTGCAATCACTCCGGGAATCAGAAAGTTCAGATAGGACTGTCCATGTGACATGGTCTGGATCCCAAGTCCAAAGACCAGAATATAAAGGAGGGGAGCAATCATGGCAGCCAGTGTGATCTTGTAAAAATCACGCCGGAACTCCACCCATTTTTCCCATAATACAGTAAGAATTCCCATGATCATCTGCGTTCCAGCTGCTGACCGACTTTTTCCAGAAAGACATCTTCCAATGTGGTATTCCGCAGAGAAGTTTCGTTTGAGGAATCAGACAGAAACTGAATCGCATCCTCCTTTCTGTGAAAATAGTGGTTCTTCATGCCGCCAGGACAGACTTCATCCACGGTATATCGACCCAGCAGCTCAATCATGTTTTTGGGTGCATCGGTCTCTTCCAGAACCCCATTACACATAAAGCCGACCCGGTCACAGAGGGTCTCGGCTTCTTCCATATAATGAGTGGTCAGAAGAATCGTCAGATTCTGCTGGTTCAGCTTTTTCAGAAGATTCCACATCTGCCGGCGGGCCAGGGCATCCATGCCGGCTGTCGGCTCATCCAGAAGCAGAATTTCAGGTTCTGTCAGCAGGGCACGGCAGACCATGAGCTTTCGTTTCATGCCGCCGGACAGCTTTCGAACTGTACGCCGACGATAATCAATGAGTCCGCAGAAATCCAGCAGTTCTTCCGAACGCTCACGGATCTTCTTGATCGGCATATAATAAAGTCTTCCCTGATATTCCATAATCTCATCCATGGTCATATCCTGCCGCATGGAATACTCCTGGGTGATGACACTGAGTTTTCTCTTCAACCGGTTATTCTTGCGGGTCAGCCGCTCGCCATCAATATAGATCTCGCCTTCTGAGGGAAGCAGAAGAGTGGAGAGCATACCGATAGTTGTGGTCTTTCCGGCACCATTGGGACCCAGAAGTCCGAAAAATTCGCCAGTCTCAATCTTCAGGTTAAGATCACTCACCGCCAGAAAATGGTCATATTTTTTGGTGAGATGTTTTAATTCAATCATGGTGATCTTCTTTCACAACAATAATAGAATAATAGCTTGCCTGATCCGGAATCTCATCCACACCGTGATAAATGTGTTCCTCTGGCATTCCACAGTTCTCGATCATGGCACCTTTCAAGTCGTTGCGCTTGAGTGTCTCTTTTACGATCGGCATCTTGGAAGCTGCTTTCATCAGCACTTTGGTTCCCGGAAGCTTCAGACCATCTTCGATATCATAGGTAGATGGGATCACATGGAGCTGTTCAGAACGATCCACCAGACTGTCGCCTAATTTGGCACTGACTGCACAGAAGGACGGAATTCCGTTGACAATCTCAGTTTCATAGCCTTTTGCCTTTACAAGGCGATGGATATAGATATAGGTACTGTAGATGGTGGGATCTCCAAGGGTCAGACAGGCTACATCCTTCCCCTGTTCCAGCTGTTCGATGATTGTATCGGCAGCGGTCTGATAAGCTGCATCCAGAATGGCTTTGTCTTTTGTCATGGGAGTGGAGAGGTTGAGGCATTCCTTTGCATCAAGATCCTCCACAATACCACTTGCGATCTTGTAAGCGACTGCTTTTCCTTTTCCGTCTGCAGGTACAGCGATGACCGGACAACGTTTAATCGTGTCTACTGCAAGATAAGTCATAAGACGTGGATCTCCTGGTCCCACACCGATACCATATAATGTTCCTTTCATATAAACACATCCCTTTCTTTTTTGCACTTGAAATTTTATTCTAACATAAATGATAAAAAAGTTCAATGAACCATTGACAAATATGCGAAACAGATGGTACTATATAGCCACTAAACCCGTCAGGGAAGTGGATTTTACCAGAATATAATTCTGATTTTCGCCACACATCATTTTGATGTGTGGCTTCTTTTTTTGCGTAACTACAAGCCGGGCAGCCAGCCGGTTACAGACATTAAGAGGTAAGATTGCTTACCGAAAAATGTATGGAAACGGCTGGGTATGCGGCGACAGCCGCAGAAGCGACAAAGCCGTAGGCTTTGGAGCCTGCCCGGTCTGACTAACTTAAGACCGAGCCTGCCCGGCTTTATGAACACCAGATGGATCAAGGAGAAGTTGTCAATGAATAATGAATCATTTATGAAAGAAAAACCTGTAATAGGATTGGTACTGTCCATGTCATTGCCCATGGTATTTTCCATGATGGTCAATGCACTTTATAATATTGTAGACAGTTTTTTTGTGGCAAAGATCAGTGAAGATGCCATGACAGCACTGTCGCTTGTATTTCCTGTTCAGAATCTGATGAGTGCAGTGTCGATCGGGTTTGGTGTCGGAATCAATGCAGTGATCGCATTCTTCTTGGGAGCAGGAGAAAAGAAAAAGGCGGATCAGGCAGCGTCACTGGGATTTTTCTGGAACGCGGTACAAGGGCTGGTACTGACAGTGGTATGTATTGCAATTATTCCAGTATTTCTGCGTCTGTTCAGTAATGATGAAAGAACGATCAGATATGCGCTGGAATATTCAAGAATTGTATTTTTATTTGGTGTGATCATCTCTTGCAGCCTTTCCTTTGAGAAGATTTTTCAGGCAGTGGGACGTATGAAGGTTTCCATGGCAGGTCTTCTGGTTGGATGCCTTACAAATATCATTCTGGATCCGATCTTGATTTTCGGAGTTGGATCATTTCCAGGGATGGGAATAAAAGGGGCTGCACTGGCAACCGGGATCGGACAGATGGCAACGGTAGTTTTATATGTAGGAATCTACATTATCCGCCCTATTTCTGTGAAGATCAGTATTTGCAATCTGGATTTTAAGAGCGGAATCACGAAGAGATTGTATGCCATCGGTATTCCGGCAATCTTGAATATGGCACTTCCGTCGCTTCTGATTTCTTCTTTGAATGCGATCCTGGCAGGCTTCTCAGAAAGCTATGTCATGGTCCTTGGAGTTTATTACAAGCTGCAGACATTTTTGTATCTGACGGCAAATGGGATCGTGCAGGGAATCCGACCTCTGGTTGGATATAATTATGGCGCAGGGGAGTATGGAAGAGTGCATAAGATTTTCAATACTGCACTGACATTTTCTGCAGTGATCATGGTGTTTGGAACAGGACTGTGCCTGTTGATGCCTGAGCATCTGATCGGTATGTTTACAACCAATACGCAGACGATTCAGATTGGTGCCAGTGCTCTTCGCATCATCAGTATTGGATTTGCGGTGTCATCCATCTCGGTAACTGCATGTGGTGCGCTTGAAGGACTGAATATGGGAACTCCATCTCTGATCATTTCACTGCTCCGTTATGTGATCCTGATCATTCCGGCTGCATTTGTATTGAGCCGTTTTCTTGGAGCTGCAGGTGTATGGCATGCCTTCTGGATCACTGAGTGGATCACAGCAGCTGCGTCCTGGTATATCTACCGGAAACATGCGGTTGGGAATGCATAACATGAAAAACTGTCTTGGACATGCGGCACTGGTCCAATGAGACAGATTCAGGAACTGGCAAAATATATCCCCCCGGGAGGCTTGTAAAATTTTTAACAAACCGGTATGATGATATCCACAGAAAGATCGGAGAGAGAAACTATGAGTCATACACTGGAAGAGATCCGCAGCTATTGGAACAGCCGGGCAGAAGGTTACACACAGAGTAACCGGGAAGAGCTGGAAGGGGAGAGTCGGATCTACTGGGAAAAACATATCACAGAGGCATTGAGAGGACAGGATTGTGTACGCGTACTGGATGTTGGCTGCGGACCTGGATTTTTCTCTGTATTGCTGGCAAAGATGGGCCATGAAGTCACCGCCATTGATTACACGGAAAACATGCTGACAGAAGCCAGAAAAAATGCAGAACATTATGGAGTGCAGGTGCATTTTCAACAGATGGATGCTCAGCAGCTGGAGTTTGAAGACAACAGCTTTGACCTGGTCATCAGCCGAAATGTATTGTGGAATCTGGAAAATCCTGAGCAGGCTTATAAGGAGTGGTTCCGAGTATTAAAGCCAGGCGGAATCTTATTAAACTGTGACGGGAATTTTTACTATTATGTGACCGATGCAGAGTACGGGGATCGGACAAGATGGGAACACAAATATATGAATGGTGTCTGCGCCAATCCCATTGACCGGATCGGAGAATCCCTGCCAATGGCGAGAGAACTTCGTCCCCAATGGGATGACAGAACCCTTTGTGCATTGGGGGCTTCGGAAGTGACTTCAGAAGTAACCAATGAGAAAGATCTGGACGATGGACATCGCCTGATCCTGAATTTTGTGATCCGTGCGGTAAAGTAGTGAGTCCATAAAAGCGGTATCGGGGGTCAACCGATACCGCCAAGTGCGATCCCGAGGATCAACACAAGAAAACAGACAGGAACATAAATGTATTTGCAGACGGGATAGAACATCTTGGTAAAAGGTGTCTCCCGTCCTTTGTTTACCTGGGATTCCACGTAAGATCGTCCAAATACCCAGAAGAACATGATGCCTGCAAGGCCTGCACCAAGCGGGCAGATGTAGATAGACAGCACATCCATCCAATCAGAGACGATCCCCTGGATCAGCAGAGAGACAATCATACCGATCCCAGCGATGATGGCGCAGGATGCTTTCCTGCCAAGTCCGGTCTTTTCCTGGACCGTTGCGACAGGAGCTTCATAAAGGTTCATCAGAGATGTCATTCCTGCAAGGAAGACTGCGGTGAAGAAGAGGATGGCAATCAGCCATCCGCCAGGCATGGAACGGATCAGATGGGGCAGGAAGATAAATAACAGTCCAGGACCGCCCTGATCAAGCTGTGCACCGGTGGTTGCCATGGCAGGAATGATAACAAGTGCTGCCAGCAGAGCTGCCAGTGTATCGAAAAATCCAACTCTTGCGGCAGAGGCAGGGATATCTTCCTTATCGGATAAATAAGATCCGTAGATCAAGGTACCATTTCCGGCGACAGACAAGGAGAAGAATGCCTGCCCCAGGGCAAAGATCCAGGTGTTCGGATCAGATAATGCTGCAGGATCTATGCGGAAAATGTATTGATATCCGGCACTGGATCCTGGCTGAAATGCTACGTAGATGCCAAGGATCACAAATAAGACAAAGAAAATGGGCATCATGATCTTGTTTGCTTTTTCAATACCGCTTCCCACACCGAACATGAGGATCACGACACAGATGCAAAGTGCCAGCACCTGCCAGAGATTATTTCCTCCGGCAGATGCCATAGTGCTGAAGCTTTCCGTAAATCCATCAATATTCTCTGCAGATAGGGTGGAACCGGTAAAAGTTCCTACCATATATTTTAAGATCCAGCCCATGACCACGGTATAACCAATTGCCATGGCAAGGGCACCAAGGACAGGGATCCAGCCCAGTATCTCACCAAGTTTCCGATTCCCTTTTGTCTCGCAGGCTGTACCGAAAGCATCGATGGGACCGGAACGGGTTCCTCTTCCCAGGCACATTTCTCCGATCACACCGGTGAATCCAATCAGAATAACAAAGATACAGTAAGGGATCAGAAAAGATCCGCCACCATATAAAGAGACTCTGGTAGGAAACATCCATATATTTCCCATTCCTACAGCAGAGCCGATGCATGCCAGGATAAATCCCCACTGGCTGTTAAATGATTCTCGTTTTTTCATACTACTTTTCTCCCGTTTTTACATATATGAAGAAAGTATACCACGAAATGCGAGAAGTTCCTATAACAAAATGTCAGTTGAACTGGCAGAATGTTTCATGATAGAATACAAAAAATATATGTTAGAAGATAAAAGAAAGGGATGAAATGAATGAGAGGATTATATTCTTCAAAGACCAAGATCCGTCATGAGATTTTTACAGAGATCGCCCGCATGGCTTATGAAGACGGAGACTGCAGACAGATGGAGCAGCTTCCGTATAAGATCGTACCGGGGGAGGTTGCTTCTTATAGAGAAAGTATTTTTTTGGAGAGAGCGGTTGTAGGAGAGAGACTTCGTGTGGCACTTGGTCTTTCTCTTAGGAAGATTTCCGAGCATTCCCTGATCTCCGAGGGAGTGGAGAACAGTCTGGTGGAGGAAAAATATTATGAACCGCCTCTGATCAATATTATTAAATTTGCCTGTCATGCCTGTCCAGAGAACCGGGTGATCGTGACCGAAGGATGTCAGGGCTGTCTGGAACATCCATGTAAAGAGGTCTGTCCGAAGGGAGCTATTTCCATGGTAAATGGAAAGTCTCACGTTGATCCGGAGAAATGTATCAAATGTGGCAGATGCGTGGAGGCCTGTCCCTATAATGCGATCATTCATCAGGAACGTCCGTGTGCAAAAGCCTGTGGCATGAATGCTATTCATTCTGATGAACATGGAAGAGCTGAGATTGATCAGGAGAAATGTGTGTCCTGTGGTATGTGTCTGGTCAGCTGTCCGTTCAGTGCCATCGTTGACAAAGGTCAGATTTTCCAGACCATTCTTGCCATGAAGACAGGTACTCCGGTTTATGCGATCGTTGCACCGGCGGTAGCTGGTCAGTTCGGACCGGATATGAAGCCGGAGAAGATCCGCCCGGCATTCCAGGCATTGGGATTCGAGGATGTGATCGAAGTAGCGGTAGGAGCAGATCTCTGTACCATTGAAGAAGCAAAGGATTTTATGAAGGAAGTACCGGAAGAGCTGCCATTCATGGCAACTTCCTGCTGTCCGGCATGGTCCATGATGGCGAAGAAGCTGTTCCCGGAGCAGGCAAAATGTATCTCCATGGCATTGACACCTATGGTGCTTACTGCCCGTCTGATCAAACAGCAGAATCCAGACTGCAAGATTGTCTTTGTAGGACCTTGTGCAGCGAAGAAGTTGGAAGCCAGCCGGAAAACTATCCGCAGCTATGTAGATTTTGTACTGACATTTGAAGAGCTGCAAGGTATGTTTGATGCCAAAGGGGTAGACTTCAAGGAACTGCCGGATGGAGAGCCGCTGATGCAGGCAAGTGCTGATGGCCGTGGATTTGCGTCAAGCGGTGGTGTGGCATCTGCAGTAGTTAACGCGATCCGTAGAATGGAACCGAACCGTGAGGTGAAAGTAGTCAGCGCAGAAGGTCTCGCCAATTGTAAGAAGATGCTGCAGCTTGCAAAGGCTGGAAAATACAATGGATATCTGTTGGAAGGCATGGCCTGTCCAGGCGGTTGCATTGCCGGAGCAGGAACTATTCAGCCGATTAAGAAGACAGCAGCTTCGTTGGAACAGATGAAGAAGCAGGCACCTTTTGAGGAAAGTATGGATACGGTATACGATGCTATGCTTCCAATCCTCGAAAAGCTATAAACCTATAAAGTAATGCAAAATATCCATGGAAATGAACCGCATGCTTACATGAGCGGAGCATAGCCATGGATATTTTATGTGGCGCATAGCGCTACATGAGCAAAATGGAAAGCCTCGAAGGGACGATTTTATTTACTGCAGATTGATTCCGCCTCTGGTCAGTGTTTTGCGGATGACAACGGCAACCAGCATAGCACCCAGTACGGACAGTATATCTTTTGCCAGATACGGTACAGATACCAGCAGAAAGGCTGCCGGAAAAGTGATCTGAGCAATGATAGAGTAGTGGAAGGCACCCAGTACATGGCAGATCAGTAAGCCCACAACACCAAGACCGAAGGAAGCGACTTTATTTTTTAGATGAAGCCCAAGACCACAGAAAAATGCCAGGAACAGGAAACCATAGAGGAAACCGCCAGTGTAGCCCACCAGTTTTCCGATACCTGCAGTCATACCGGTGAAGACAGGAACTCCGGCAAAGCCAAGCAGAAGGTATAACAGGACACATAAAGTTCCGTTTTTACGGCCAAGCACATAACCGCACAGAGCCACTGCGAATGTCTGAAGGGTGATAGGTACGCCGGATGGCATAGGAATCTGTAAAATAGAGAGAACTGCCAGAACAGCAGTAAACATACCGATGGTTGTAATAGTTGCGGTGTTAAATGAATGTTCTTTCATAATAGTAAACTCCTTACTGAAATTTGTTTACTATTATAGAAAGAATTCATTCGAAAGTCAAGTTTCGTTATTCTGAGATTATTTTGTGGGAGAGCTGCTTGATCTTTTCAAAGCTCTCATCGCTGATCACGTGCTCCATACGGCAGGCATCTTTTTTTGCAATCTCTTCGGCCACACCGATAGAAATCAGAAACTGGCTGATAACCAGGTGGCGTTCATAGATCTTCAGTGCGATGGATAAGCCGGATCCAGTCAGGATCAGATTACCGTGTTCATCCAGCGTTACAAAGCCATTCTCACGAAGTCGCTTCATGGCAACACTGACACTTGGCTTGCTGTATTCCAGATAGTTAGCTACATCAATGGAGCGGACATTTCCAAGTTCTCTTGAGAGAACCAGTATTGCTTCCAGATAATCTTCTGGTGATTCCTGCATTTTCATAGGATCATTCCCCCGTTGTTAATAGATTGTCATGCACACAGCATAACACAGTTGAACTTGGATTGCAATTGAAAATCCTGTGGAAAGCAGGTATAATGATGCATGGAAAAGGGGGAAAGGCTATGGCTCTGGTTAGTCAGTCTGAACTGGCGGGAAAAATAATCAAATTGACCGCCATGCGGTTGGATACAAAGCTTCCATGGCTTACGGAAGCCATTCATCTGCCGGAATGTAGTTTTGATTTAAAACAGACATCTGGAACAGACGGAAGCAGGCTTTGCTGGAATACAGAAGAGGTCTTTAAGACCTACGCAGAAGATCCCGTTCTTCTGGAACGGAGATACCTGCATCTGATCCTCCATCTTCTCTATCTGCATCCTTATCGCAGAAAAAAAGAGACAGAATACCTTTGGTGGCTGGCCTGTGACTTGCTGACGGAATACCGCATAGACCGAATGAATATAGCAGGGTTTGAACGCCCTGTTCCTGTGGGCAGAAGCCGGATCTATCGAAAACTCAAGGAAGAAAAGGTTGTGCTTCAGGAACATTCGCTGGCACTCTGGCTGGAGAAGCTAAAGCCAGAGATGATAAAGGAACTGGAAAATGTTTTTCGAAGAGATGAGCATGCATACTGGCGACAGATGGAAGCATCCTTGCCGTCAGAACAGCGAATCCGCAGGGAAAAGATGCCAGATCAGGTAGTTGTCGGACTGCAAAAGCAGCTGACGGCAATGCATCGCTGGCGAACGGTCTTTGAGTCATTGGAGCTGCGGAAAAGTGAACACAGGCGGCAGAAGGGCGGAAGCGCCGGAGACGTGGAAGAGATGATCGTGCTTCAGAAGGAACGAGGATATGACTACCGGCAGTTTTTGCAGCAGTTTGCAGTGACTGGTGAGGAACGATGTCTGGATATGGACAGTTTTGACTATATTCCTTATGATTACAGCCGTCGGATGTATGAACGGCTGGTGCTTCTGGAACCGTTGGAATATAAGGAAGTCCGCCGTTTATCGGATCTGGTGATCGCCATTGATACATCAGGCTCCTGTTCCGGGGAGATTGTGCGGCGGTTTTTGGAGGAGACCTGGAGCATCCTCAATACAGAAGGGCAATTCTTTCGGAAAATGAACATCCATGTGATCCAGTGTGACTGTGTGATCCAGGAACATGAACAGATCACCTGCGAGGAAGAGTGGAAAGAGTATCTTGACAAGATCACCGTAAAAGGTGGAGGAGATACAGATTTTACGCCGGTGTTCCGGCTGGTGGAGAAACTGCAGAAAAATGGCAGGCTGAAAAATCTGAAAGGACTTCTCTATTTTACGGATGGAGATGGTATCTATCCAACGGAACGTCCAGAATATGAAACCGCCTTTGTATTTTTGAATGAAGCACTGAAAAAAGGAAAACCGCCAGCATGGGCACACAGCCTGACACTGGATCTATGCGAGGAGACGACCACATGAATATAAGGGAAGCAAAAGAAGAGATCATTCGCACCATAAAGGCCTATACGGCTGTGGATGAAGATGATCAGCCAGTGATCCCGATATCTGCCCAGCGTCCATTGCTTTTGATGGGACCGCCGGGAATCGGTAAAACAGCGGTGATGGAGCAGGCATCAAAAGCCTGTGGTGTGGGACTTCTGTCCTATACGATCACCCACCATACCAGACAGAGTGCAGTAGGATTACCGGAGCTTGTTCACAGGACCTATGGGGAAAAGGAATATACGGTCACCCAGTATACGATGAGTGAGATCATTGGTTCTGTCTATGAATATATGGAACGGACCGGTCATAAAAAGGGAATTCTGTTTATTGATGAGATCAACTGTGTATCGGAGACGCTGGCGCCGACGATCCTGCAGTTCTTACAGTTTAAGACGTTTGGTACCCATAAGGTTCCTGATGGCTGGATCATTGCGGCTGCAGGGAATCCTTCGGAATACAATGCATCCGTTCGGGAACTCGACATGGCGGCGCTGGACCGGGTGCGCCTGATCCATGTGGAAGCAGACTTTGGCGTATGGGAGACTTACGCACAGAAGCGACAGGTACATCCGGCCATATTGTCCTATCTGGCTATGCATCCAGAATCTTTTTACAGGGTGGAGCTGACCAGAGAAAAGAGACAGTTTGTGACTGCCAGAGGCTGGGAAGATCTGTCACGGACATTGAAGGAATATGAACGGCAGGAGTTGCAAGTGACCGATGCTTTTATGGAAGAATTTCTGCGGTGTCCTCAGATCGCGGCGGATTTTTCTACCTATTACAGGCTTTACCAGGCGACGGCCGGAGCGTGGAAGATTCCGGAGTATCTGAAAGGAACTCTGACAGCTAAGGAACGGGCGGCACTTCTGGAACAGTGGAAGAATGCCGGAGCAGAAGAGCGTTGTATGGCTGTGCGTCATCTGCTGGCGGCAGCTTCCCGGTGGATGAGTGACCTAGGAAGAGAGAGCCGATATCTGAAGCGGGAAAAAGAAGTGCTGGAACAGTTGGTGATGGCTGCAGGGACAAGGACTTCTGCAGAATTTTTTGCAGATCGGGAGCAGGCGCGCCGGATCAAAAAGGAACATGGCATCTTAGAAAGCTGGGAAGAAAAGCTGGAAATCCATGTGGATCGGGAACTGAAAGATTGCCTGTTAGGGCGGCAGATGACCGGACAGCAGACATCGGAGCAGATACGCAAGGAGCAGGCCGGACTGGAAGCAAAGCGGGAAGAACTGGTCAGAGCACTTAACAGAACAACGGAAGATCTGAAAAGTGTATTCGGAGAAGATCTGGAGCTGGCCGACTGGCTGGGAGGAATCCGGGAACAAGGAGATTATGAATGGTGTGGGTTTGATGCCTCCGGGTATGATCCACTCATGATAGAAAAAAGATTAGAACAACAAGTAAAGCGCCAGATGGCGGAAATGGAGGAGCATTATGAAACTGATGATCGCATCTGATATTCATGGATCTGCATATTATTGCAGAAAATTACTGGAGGCATATGACAGGGAGAAGGCAGGACGTATGGTGATCCTGGGAGATATCCTTTATCATGGACCGCGCAATGACCTTCCGAAAGAATATGCACCAAAGGAAGTGATCGCTATGTTAAATCCGAGAAAGAAGGACCTGCTGTGTGTACGCGGAAACTGTGATACAGAAGTGGATCAGATGGTACTGGAATTTCCAATCCTCGCGGATTATGGATTTTTATACGAGAAAGGGCGCATGATCTTCCTGACTCATGGACATGTATTTAATGAAAAGAACCTGCCGATGCTGGGCAAAGGAGATATCCTGCTTCATGGACATACTCATGTGCCGGTATGTCGGGAGCATGAAGACTATATTTATATGAATCCAGGATCTGTATCAATTCCGAAAGAGAACAGTGCACACAGCTATATGACTTATGAGGATGGACTGTTCCAGTGGAAGGATCTGGATGGGACGGTATATATGGAATATCGTATATAATGTATAAAAAGTACTTGCATTTGCAAAAAAATGCATTATAATAAACTCCAGACAGGTCATAAAGACCATTTGTTAGAGGAGGAAACATTATGAAAAAGAAAATTGTAAGCGTGATGCTTTGCGCAGCAATGGCAACCACCGTTCTTGCAGGATGTGGAAGCAGCAATACCGCATCTACAGATGCAGCAGCCGAGGAGACTGCTGAGGATGTAGAGGCTGAAGCTACTAAAGAAGAGGCTGAGGACGCAGAGGCTGCTGAAGAGGCAACAGATGCAGCAGAAGTTACTACTGTTGAGCCGGGTGTTCTGACTATGGGAACCAACGCAACATTTCCACCATATGAGTACAAAGACGGAGACGATGTCGTAGGTATCGACGCTGAGATCGCTCAGGCACTGGCTGATAAGTTAGGACTTCAGCTTGAGATCGTGGATATGGATTTTGATTCTCTGGTTGCTTCTGTACAGTCTGGCAAGATCGACATGAGTCTTGCAGGTATGACGGTAACTGAGGAGAGAAAGCAGAACGTAGATTTTACGGATTCTTATGCAACAGGTGTTCAGGTTATCATCGTAAAAGAGGATTCTGATATCGCTTCTGCAGATGATCTGGAAGGCAAGCTGATCGGTGTTCAGCAGGGAACTACCGGTCATCTGTACTGTGCTGATGATTTCGGCGAGGATAACGTAATTCCTTATGCGAATGGAGCTACTGCTGTACAGGCATTACTTCAGGGTAAGGTTGACTGTGTAGTTATCGATCAGGAGCCGGCGAAAGCATTCGTAGAGGCTAACGAGGGACTGAAGATCCTTGAGACTGCATACACCACAGAGGATTATGCAGCAGCTGTATCCAAAGACAATCCAGCACTGACTGCAGCACTGAACAGCGCACTTCAGGAGCTGAAAGACGATGGAACGATTCAGGGAATCCTTGATAAATACATCAAAGCAGAATAACTTCTGAATCTGAAAAGAGTACAGGCGGAGGTGTTCCGTATGGGGCACCTCCGTTTTTCCTGCATAAAAGCAGAAAACAACCATACTGAAACTGCGTGGATATATAAGAAACAATCTAAGACTTGCTTTTTATATATCCATACTGTAGAATAAATGCATATTTATGCGTAAAAGCAAGTGGCAGAGTTTATCTGTACTTAGATATGAAGCGAGGGAAATGAAAGGAGCCATAATTATGTGGGAAAGTCTTAAGATGGGGTTCTATCAGACATTCATACTGGAAGATAACTACCAGTATTTTGTAAAAGGTCTGGGAACCACACTGACGGTAACTGTTTTTGCTTTGGTCATAGGTGTGATCATCGGTGTACTGGTGGCAATCATCCGTTCTGCATACGATCAGCAGCCGGAGAGAAAGAAAGGACTGCTGCTTAAGATCCTTAATGGAATCTGTAAAGTGTATCTGACGGTGATCCGTGGAACGCCTATGATGGTACAGCTTCTGATCATGTGGTTTGTAGTGTGGGCAAGCGCCAGATCTACAGACAGTAACATGATGAAATGTGCGATCCTGGCATTTGGAATCAATTCAGGTGCTTATGTGGCTGAGATCTTCCGTTCCGGAATTATGTCTATTGATAAAGGACAGATGGAAGCAGGCCGTTCGGTTGGACTGACTTATGCAGCAACCATGCGTTATATTATTATTCCGCAGGCATTTAAAAATGTATTGCCGGCACTTGGCAACGAGCTGATCACTCTTGTAAAAGAGACTTCTGTTGTAACTGTTATTGGCCTTCGGGATCTGACTAAGGGAGCTATGATCGTTCAGTCCAAGACTTATCAGGCATTGATTCCGTATTTTGCGATTGCAGCAATCTATCTGGTGATCGTAATGTTCCTGACATGGGTCATGGGCAAAATGGAAAGGAGACTGAGACAGAGTGATTTACGTTAAAGGATTATCCAAATCATTTGGTGACAATCAGGTCATTAAAAATATTGATATGCATATTACTCCGGGAGAGAAAGTGGTTATTATCGGACCGTCCGGTTCTGGTAAATCCACATTTCTGCGGTGTCTGAATCTGCTGGAGATCCCGACAGGTGGAACCATCACCTTTGATGGACAGGAAATCACCGCTCCAGGTGTTGATATCAATAAGGTCCGCCGTCATATGGGTATGGTGTTCCAGCATTTTAATCTGTTCAATAACCTGACAGTAAAAGATAACATTATGCTGGGACCGGTGAAACAGAAGCTGATGACCAAAGAGGAAGCAGAAGCGGAAGCCATGCGTCTTCTGAAACTGGTCAATCTGGAAGAAAAAGCAGATGCTTATCCGGCACAGCTTTCCGGTGGACAGAAGCAGCGTATTGCAATCGTCCGTTCTTTGGCTATGAAGCCGCGGGTCATGCTGTTCGATGAGCCGACATCCGCACTGGATCCAGAGATGGTAGGCGAGGTTCTGGAGCTGATGAAGAAGCTTGCTGACGATGGTATGACCATGGTGGTTGTAACCCATGAGATGGGCTTTGCAAGAGAAGTGGCAACCAGAGTGGTATTCATGGATGAAGGAATCATTATGGAGGAAAATACTCCGCAGGAGATCTTCAACAATCCACAAAATGAGAGACTGAAAAGTTTTCTTGCAAAAGTGTTGTGATTTTTAATGTTCTGTGTTAATATATATCTGTTTGACACAGAGGAGGTGGGTAAATGACGATTTTGAAATATGTCCTCATGGTACTTTTTGTACTGGTGTGTATTATTGCAACCGTTCTGGTTCTGATGCAGGAAGGCAGATCTCAGGGACTTGGTGCTATCGCAGGTGCTGCAGAGACTTACTGGGGTAAGAATAAAGGACGTTCCATGGAAGGAAATCTTGTGAAATGGACGAAGATTCTGGCAGTAGTTTTCTTCTTGCTGGCAATCGTTCTGAATCTGGATATTTTTTAATATTCAGAAGACTGCGAATGTCTCTGAATAACTTTACAGATTTACAGGGCACTCTTGGACATCAGGAGTGCCTTTTGTTATCTGATGAAATAAGAAAATGTAAGTGAGGTGAAGATCATGACTGGTGAACAGAAGAAACAGAAAAAGGAAATGCTTGTGGAACTGATGAGCAATGACTTGTATGTACCGATGAAGATCAAGGAACTGGCGATCCTTCTGCAGGTTCCCAAGGAACGGAGGCAGGAATTACAGGAAGTGCTGGATGAACTGATGCTGGAGGGTAAGATAGAGGTTTCGGCAAAAGGAAAGTACAGTCTTGGTAAAGGTAAGCTTCTGACGGGGGTCTTCACTGCACATGCAAGAGGCTTTGGCTTTGTAACTGTAGAAGGAATGGAAGATGATATTTTTATTCCGGAACAGGAAGTACATGGAGCACTTCATCAGGATGTGGTGCAGATCGTGGTAAAGCCGGGGCAGAGTGGTAAGCGGCGAGAAGGTTCTGTGAAGCAGATTCTGACCCGAGGAACTACTCAGCTGGTAGGTATTTATCAGCAGAGCAAGAATTATGGATTTGTGATCCCGGATAATGACCGGTTTGCCAGAGATGTATTTATTCCAAAAGAAGCCTCTAAAGGGGCTATGAATGGACATAAAGTAGTCGTTCTTTTGACAGATTATGGTGATGAACGTAAGAATCCAGAGGGAAAAATCATTGAGATCCTGGGGCACATTACCGATCCGGGAACAGATGTGCTTTCTATTGTAAAAGGATATGATCTGCCGACAGAATTTCCGGAAAAGGTCATGAATCAGGCGGAACGTGTGCCTGACCAGATCAGTGAAGCGGATATGGCAGGCAGAATGGATCTAAGGGATGTACAGATGGTGACGATCGATGGGGAAGATGCCAAAGATCTGGATGATGCCGTGTCTCTGACCATGGAAGGAGACAAGTATGTACTGGGTGTGCATATTGCAGATGTATCCAATTATGTACAGGAGAAAAGTGCCATGGACCGGGAAGCCCTGAAGCGCGGAACCAGTGTATATCTGGTGGACAGGGTGATTCCTATGCTGCCCCGCAGACTGTCCAATGGAATCTGCTCTCTGAATGCAGGGGAGGATCGTCTGGCATTGAGCTGTATCATGACCATTGCCCCTAAAGGAAACATCGTTGACCATGAGATCGCGGAGACTGTGATCCATGTGGATCAACGTATGAGTTATACCGGTGTTCAGAAGATCCTGGATGGAGATGAAGAGACCGTGAAGAAATATGAAGTACTGGTGCCAATGCTTGTACGGATGAAGGAACTGGCAGCACTTCTTCGGGAAAAGAGACGGGCAAGAGGATCCATTGATTTTGATTTTCCGGAGACCAAGGTGATTCTCAATGAAAAGGGGGAGCCCATAGAGATTCGCCCATATGAGAGAAATACAGCCACCCGCATTATTGAAGATTTTATGCTGGCAGCCAATGAGACGGTGGCGGAGGACTGTTTCTGGCAGGAATTGCCATTTGTGTACCGGACGCATGATAATCCGGATCCGGACCGGATGCGCAAACTTGCGGCCTTTATCAATAATTTTGGATATTCTATTCATCTGAAGGATGACGAGGTGCATCCGAAAGAACTGCAAAAGCTGTTGGCAAAGCTGGAGGAGACACCGGAAGAGGATCTGATCAGCCGGCTTACGCTGCGCTCCATGAAACAGGCAAAATATACGACAGAGTGCACCGGGCATTTTGGTCTGGCCGCCAAGTATTACTGCCATTTCACATCACCGATTCGAAGATATCCGGATCTGCAGATCCATCGGATCATCAAAGATGTGCTCCGGGGTCGGATGAACGGAACAAGAGAAGAACATTACCGGAGTATTTTGCCAGAGGTGGCCCGTCAGTCCAGCGAGCGGGAACGGAAAGCGGACGAAGCTGAACGGGAGACCATCAAGCTTAAAAAAGTAGAATATATGAGTCACCATCTGTGGGAAGAGTTCGATGGAGTGATCAGTGGGGTAACTGCCTGGGGCATTTATGTGGAACTTCCCAATACAGTAGAGGGACTGGTACGCACAGCCTCTTTACAGGGTGATTATTTCGAGTATAATGAAAGTGCATGCGCAATGGTCGGTGTACATACCGGAAAGTCCTATGCCATTGGACAGAAGGTGAAAGTGCAGGTGACCGGCGCAGATAAAATGACTAGAACCATTGATTTTGAACTGGTGGAAGGAATCAGGAGCACAGAGGAATATGGCGAAGGATAGTATTAAACTGATAGCAAACAACAAAAAAGCGTATCATGATTATTTTATCGAGGACACCTGGGAGACGGGCATTTCTTTACATGGTACGGAGGTAAAATCCCTTCGTATGGGAAAATGCAGTATCAAGGAATCTTTTGTAAGGATTGAGAAGGGTGAGGTGTTTGTCTATGGCATGCATATCAGCCCTTATGAAAAAGGAAATATTTTCAACCGCGATCCGCTTCGGGTGCGGAAGCTTTTGCTGCACAGAAGCGAGATCAACAAGATCGTCGGAAAGATCGCAGAGAAAGGTTATACACTGGTGCCGCTGAAGGTGTATTTCAAAGGCAGTCTTGTGAAAGTGGAGATTGGTCTGGCAAAAGGTAAGAAACTATATGATAAGCGTGCGGATATTGCCAAGAAGGATATCCGAAGAGAAGCGGAAAAAGAGTTTAAAGTAAGAAACCTTTATTAAGGCACAAAAATACAAAGGGGAAGAGAAGATATGGTATCATTTATCGGAGCAGGCCCGGGTGACCCGGAGCTTTTGACAATCAAAGGGAAGAAGATCATTGACAGCGCAGATGTGATCATTTATGCAGGATCTTTGGTGAATCCGCAGGTTCTGGCTGGAGCAAAAGAGGGAGCAGTGATCTATAACAGCGCTACCATGCATCTGGATGAAGTGATTGATGTAATGAAAGATGCGGAAAGCAAAGGTCTGAAAGTAGCCAGAGTCCATACGGGTGATCCGGCGATCTATGGAGCGCACAGAGAGCAGATGGACAGACTGGATGAGCTGGGTATCGAATATGAAGTAATTCCTGGTGTCAGCTCTTTCCTGGCAACTGCAGCAGCATTGAAGAAAGAGTACACACTTCCGGGCGTGAGCCAGACTGTGATCCTGACCCGTATGGAGGGTCGTACGCCTATGCCACCGAAGGAGAAACTGATCGATCTGGCACAGCACAATGCGACCATGATCATTTTCTTAAGTGTAGGTATGCTGGATGAGATGTCTGCGATCCTTCGTCAGGCATATCGACCGACTACACCGGTAGCTGTGGTATATAAAGCAAGCTGGGAAGATCAGAAGATCGTAGTCGGAGATCTGACCAATATTGCAGAGCGTGTGAAAGCGGCTGGTATTCATAAGACTGCACTGACGGTTGTGGGAGATTTCCTGGGGGATGAGTACGAGCTGTCCAAGCTGTATGATAAGACCTTTACAACAGAATTCCGTAAAGGAGTGACAGACTAATGGATATCTCGCTGATCAGCATCAGTCACAAGAATGCTCCGCTGGAAGTGCGGGCTCGTTTTGCATTTCCGGTGGAAGCGCAGGAGGAACTGATGCGGCAGGTAATTGCGCGGAATATAGCGGAGGAGTGCGTATTTATCAGTACCTGTAACCGTACCGAGATCTATACCTATCATGCCTGTCCAGGCAGCAATTTTATAAAGATGCAGGCATTGCTCTTTGAATTTGCCGGAATTCAGGTGGAGGAAGAGATGGGCGACTATGTCCGTATGTATCAGGGAAGCAAAGCCATTAAGCATCTGTTCCATGTGGCAGCAGGACTGGATTCCATGGTGATGGGAGAAGACCAGATCCTGGGACAGGTAAAGCGTGCTCATGAGCAGGCGCATCAGATCGGAACCTGCGGGGTATATCTTAACACCCTGTTCCGTTATGCAGTGACTGCAGCAAAGAAAGTAAAGACAGAGACAGATCTGTCCAGAACAACGGTATCCATGGCTACCATGGCTATCAAAGCAGCTGAGCAGGGCTTGGGGACACTTCACGGAAAGAAAGTTATGCTGATCGGTGCATCCGGCAAGATCGGCGGTGTCGTACTGAAGAATCTGCAGTGCATTGAAGGAGCGGAAGTCTGTATTACGTCCAGGAATATGAGTCAGGCTAAGGAAGATCATCATCATCGGATCACATATCAGGTCATGGAGTATGACAATCGTTATGAACTGATGGATGAGATGGATGTGATCATATCAGCTACCGCAAGTCCTCATTATACAGTGACTTATGGAAAGCTTTCCAAAGTTCTGAAGACAGAGAAGCCTCGTGTACTCATTGACTTGGCAGTGCCCATCGATATTGAGGCCAAGGTGAAGCAGATCCCTGGAGTAAAGCGTTTTGACGTGGATGATTTCCAGGAGCTGGCAAGAGTTAACAATGAAAAGAAACAGCACGAAGTCCAGGCAGCAGACCAGATCTTGGCTGAGATCCAGAAGGATTTTGAACGCTGGATGGTATTCCAGTTATCCTTGCCGAAGATCGAGCAGTTGAAGAAACGGATGCTGGAAGAGGCAGAGAAAAAAGGATTTGAGAGAGCCATCGACAAGATGCTTTATAAACTGAGAGATCATTCAGAGCCATCAGAGCTCTACGCATTTTTCAGTCATATGGAGGAGAACGACTAATGGGTAAATTATATGTAGTGGGCTTTGGCCCGGGCGGATATGAGCATATGACCGCAAAATGTATTGACGTGATCAAAAATGCAGATGTAGTGACCGGTTATACCACCTATGTTAATATTTTAAAAGAGTATTTTCCGGATAAGAATTATATTGCCACTCCGATGATGCAGGAAGTCAAACGCTGTGAGATGGCAGTGGAAGAGGCGATGAAGGATCAGACAGTTGCCATGGTATCCAGTGGTGACAGTGGTATCTATGGGATGGCAGGTATCATTTATCAGGTGGCAGAGGAAAAAGGTGCACAGATCGAGATCGAGACTGTTCCGGGTGTGACAGCAGCCAGTGCAGCAGCATCTGTGCTGGGTGCACCGCTGATGCATGATTTTGCAGTGATCAGCTTAAGTGATCTGATGACTCCGCTGGATCTGATCATGAAACGTGTGGATTGTGCAGGGCAGGGAGACCTGATCGTATGTCTTTACAATCCGAAGAGTAAGAAACGTGTAGATTACGTGGAAAAAGCAGCTGATATTCTGATGAAATACAGAAAGGCAGAGACTCCGGTGGGCATTGTCCGCAATGCAGGAAGAAAAGATGAGAGTCACTGTATTACCACACTGGGGGCATTGAAGGATGCTGATATCGATATGTTCAGCGTTGTGATCATTGGTAATTCCCAGACTTATGAGAAAAACGGAAGAATGATCACACCGAGAGGCTATCGGTTATAAAGGAGAAGTATCAGATGCAGAAAACGATCAGGATCGGCACCAGAAAGAGTAAACTGGCTCTGGTGCAGACCCATATGGTAGAAAAAATGATATTGGAGGCATTTCCGGATCTGAAGATTGAGGTCTGTGAAATGTCTACGAAAGGGGACGAGCTTTTAGACCGCTCGCTCCTTTCTTTTGGAGGAAAGGGAGTATTCACCCAGGAACTGGAAGCAGCTCTACTGCAGGGACAGATCGATCTGGCTGTACACAGTGCCAAAGATATGCCAATGGAATTCCCGGAGGGTCTTGGTATTGGTGCAGTCCTGAGACGTGGTCCGGTGGAAGATGTGATCGTGACTAAAGACGGTACTTTATTAAAAGATTTGAAACCGGGCAGTGTGGTAGGTACCGGAAGTCTTAGAAGAGAGCTGCAGATCAAAAAGATCAATCCGTTGATTCGGGTAAAACTGATCCGCGGAAATGTGCAGACAAGACTCCGGAAGCTGGAAGAAGGACAGTACGATGCCATTGTGCTGGCGGCAGCAGGCCTTGACCGGTTGGAATTGTCTGATGAAAATCAGTGGAAATTTGAGCATTTATCTTCAGAAGTCTGTCTTCCGGCGGCTGGTCAGGCGATTCTGGCAGTGGAGAGCCGCAATGGAGATTTAAGAAAGGTTCTTAACGCAATCCATGACAAACGTGCCTGGGTAGAACTGTGTGCAGAGAGAGCCTTCTTAAAAGCCATCGGCGGAAGCTGTAATGCACCTGCAGCAGGACTTGCACATCTGGATGAAAATGGAGTGCTTCAGATGGATGCCCTGTTTGCACCGGATCAGAAGCATTACCGGAGAGTCAGCGGAACTCTTGAGACTGGATTTGACGGCAACAAAGGCGTCTGTCTTGGTGAAGAACTGGCAGAGAAGCTTATGCAGGGAAAGGTCTGGCTGGTAGGCGCAGGCCCTGGGAATATGGATCTGGTCACACAGAAATGTCTAAGATGCATCCGTCAGGCGGATGTGATCATCTACGACAGCCTGGCAACAGATTCTCTTCTCAATGAAGCACGCATGGACGCAGAACTGATTTACGCTGGAAAACGGGCGGATCATCATCATCTGCGTCAGTGGGAGACCAATGCGCTGCTCATCGAGAAGGCGAAGGAAGGAAAAAATGTGGTCCGTCTGAAAGGCGGCGATCCGTTTATCTTCGGAAGAGGTGGCGAAGAAGCACAGGAGTTACGGGCTGCAGGCATCGAATATGAGATCGTGTGTGGGGTATCTTCCTGCTATGGAGCACCGGCTTATGCAGGAATCCCGGTGACTCACAGGGATCATGCATCCTCTTTCCATGTGATCACCGGTCATGAGGGAAACCACAAATCCGGAACTGTTCTGGATTATGCAACGCTGGCAAAGGAAGAAGGAACCCTGGTATTTCTGATGGGACTGAAAAACCTGCCATCCATTGCATCCAATCTGATTGCCAATGGCAAGGATCCGAAGACACCAGCTGCAGTGATTCAGGAAGGAACGACCGCCAGACAGAGGGTGGTGACAGGAACACTGGAACGGATCGCCGAGATTGCAGAGGAAGAGCAGATCAAGACTCCGGCAATCACGGTAGTCGGTGATGTGGTAACTCTGCAAAAAGAAATTAAATGGGTCGACAGCAAGCCTCTTTACGGAACCCGTGTGCTGGTGACAGCCACAGAGCAGATGAGCAGACATCTGTGTGAAGTGTTGGAAGAGGAAGGCGCAGAGGCTGTCGCATTCAGTCTTATTGAGACAGAACCGTTACATACAGAAGCTATTGAAAAGATGGCAGAAGAGGTGGAATCCTACAGTTGGATCGTACTGACCAGCAACAACGGTGTTCGTATTTTCTTTGATGCGCTGAGAAAGCAGGGAAAGGATGTGCGAAGCCTTGCTGACTTGAAGTTTGCAGTGATCGGTGCAGCCACAAAAGAAGAACTGGAGAAACATGGAATATTTGCAGACTTTGTTCCTTCCAGATACAGCAGCCGTGAACTGGCGGCAGAGTGGATCCCGACTCTTCGGGCAGACGAGAAAGTGCTTCTGGCAAGAGCGGAAGAAGCATCCGAAGAATTGTCTGATGCATTGAAAGAGGCAGGCATCGATTATGAAGATGTGGCGTTGTATCATACAGCGGTGGATCAACGAAAGAGCGAAGAGCTGAATCGAATCCTGCCACAGGTAGATTATGTAACTTTGTGCAGTGCATCTGCAGTACGTGCTTATGTGTCCATGCTGGATGAAGTAGGAAGGCAGTCAGATCCAAGAATCATCTGTATCGGACCGGTCACAGAGCGGGCAGCAAAGGCAGCTGGACTTACAGTACATCAGTCTGCAGTTGTCTATACAGCAGAAGGCATCAAAGATGTGCTTCTCTATGATAAAAGAGTGGTAAAATAAAGCGTTCCTCGGGAATGCATATAAAAATACAGGAGCAGAAAGGAGCCGGGCATGGCAATACACGGCGGAGATATCTACGGAACAGACATTCAGAAGACAGTGGAAGAGGGAAAAGAGATTCTTGATTTTTCTGCTAATATCAATCCGTTGGGAATGCCGGAGTCGGTACGACAGGCAGTCATGACGAGTCTGTCGGCGGCAGAACACTACCCGGACCCGGAATGCAGGAAGTTAAAGCAAGCGCTGGCCAGACGGCACGGAATAAAGAGAGAAAGCCTGATCTGCGGCAATGGCGGGGCAGAACTGATCTATCGGCTGGTCTATGCGCTGCGACCGAAGAAAGCACTTCTGACAGCCCCTACCTTTGCAGAATATGAGGAAGCACTTCGACAGACAGATACGGAATGCATTTTTTATGAGATGCAGCCGGATCTTCAGATCCGGGAAGATATTCTGGATGAGATGGACAGCTCACTGGATGTGATGTTTGTCTGCAATCCCAATAACCCCACAGGAATACTTACCCCCAGATCATTGTTGGACCAGATCCTGAAAAAAGCAGAAGTCTGCGGTATTCTCCTGGTGTTGGATGAGTGCTTCCTAGATTTTACGGATCAGGAGTCCCAGTCTTTGATTCCACAGGCGGTAAAGAGCCAGCATCTCTTTATCTTAAAATCTTTTACCAAAATGTATGCCATTCCGGGTATCCGTCTTGGATATGGAATCAGCGGAAATAAAGAACTTATAGAGAAGATGGAGAAAAGTGGTCCCTGCTGGAATGTAAGTGTTCTTGCATCAGAAGCAGGAATCGCAGCTTTGCAGGAAGTGGAGTATTGTGAGCAGGCTCGCCGTCTGATCTGCAGAGAACGTGAAAAATTGAAGGAAGGACTTAAAATCTTTGGTTTTCAGGTCTGGAATGGACAGGCTGATTACTTATTTTTCCAGACTCCCGGTATCACTGATCTTTATGAACGGTTGCTGCCGTACGGAATCCTGATCCGTCGATGCAGTAATTACAGGGGACTTGATAAGACACATTACCGTATTGCTGTGAAATCTCCGGAAGCCAATGAAAAACTGCTGGAAGTCCTGCGGAAAGTGTTGACAGAATCGTATTCTTGAAAAGGTGACAGAAGTAAGAGGTGCAGATATGAAGATTCAGATATTACAGATGATAGAGGGAGCCAGAAAGGCGAGAGGTCTGACCGTTGTGATCGATGTATTCCGTGCATTTTCACTGGAATGCTATCTGATGGCAAAGCATCCATCCAGACTTTGCCCTGTGGGAGCAGAACAGACAGCCCGTGATCTGAAGATGCGGTATCCAGAGGCGGTATTGATCGGAGAACGTCATGGAGTGATTCTTCCAGGATTCGAGTATGGCAATTCACCGTCCCAGACTGAAGCGGCAGAACTGGAAGGAAAAATGCTGATCCACACCACCAGTGCCGGAACACAGGGAATTGTGAATGCATCAGGAGCGACAGAGATCCTGACGGGAAGTCTGGTGAATGCGGCAGCCATCGCTCGCTATATTAAAGCATCTGATGCAGAAGAAGTGTCACTGGTTGCCATGGGCTGGGAAGGTAAAGAGGAGGCACCGGAAGATGTACTGTGTGCCAGATATATCAAAAGTCTTCTGGAAGGAACCTCTATGGATATGGAAAAGGAACTGAGCATGCTTAGGGTAACGCCGTCAGGGGCGAAATTCTTTAAGTCTGAAACGCAGGATGTATTTCCAGAAAGGGACTACTGGATGTGTACCGATGTGGATCGGTTTGATTTTGTACTGAAAGTCAGCCAGCTTGAAAAAGATATCTTTGAAGTAAAGAGGATCGATATATAGGAATATGTGAAAATGCAGGTATTCTTCAGAATTTCTTTAGAAATACCTGCATTTGTTTTTAAGAAACCATCTGTATCATAAGCAGTGCAAAAGGGCAGGAGAGTGTGAAAAATGGAGAAATATCATGTGTTAGTCGTAGAGGATGACAAGGAAATACGAGACGGAATTGAGATCTATCTGAAGAGTCAGGGATATGAAGTGTTCAAGGCAGCAGACGGAATCGAAGGACTGGAGATCATATACAGGGAGGAAATCCATCTGGCAATCGTGGATGTGATGATGCCGAGAAAAGATGGGATCCAGATGGTCATGGAGATGCGGAAGGATTATGATTTTCCGGTGATCATGCTGTCGGCCAAATCAGAAGAAGTTGATAAAATCCTGGGGCTGAATATGGGTGCGGATGATTATGTGACAAAACCATTTACCCCGCTGGAGCTGTTGGCCAGAGTCAATTCTCAGCTCCGACGGTACAGCAGATATCTGGAAAAGCTGGCTCAGGGTGGCAAGGACAGTGAAGAAGAACAGCATATCTACCGGATCGGTGGACTGGAACTCAATGAAGAGAAAGTAGAACTTCGGGTGGATGGTGTGCCGGTGAAAGTTACTCCTATGGAATACCGGATTCTGCTGCTTTTGATGAAACATCCGGGCAGAGTATTTTCCGCAGATGAGATCTACGAACGGGTCTGGAATGAAAAAGCAGTAAATTCGGATACGATCATGGTTCATGTCCGCAATATCCGTGAAAAGATCGAGATCAATCCGAAAAATCCAAAATATTTAAAGGTGGTGTGGGGTGTTGGCTATAAAATGGAAAAACAATAGTGTCAAAGGAATCCTTCTGGTGCTGGTCTGTGCCATGCTGGCAAGTACAGCCATGTGCAATGCGTATCCTATGTTTCGGGAAAAGGCACAGGCGAATATCACAGAGATGAAGCAAAAGCAACAGGAAGATACGACGACATATCTTCTGGATATGGATGAGGATCTGGAACGGTATTTATTATCTTCTATCTATTATCTGAACTATGAGATCACGCCGGGCATGGACGCCTATGCGTATTTTACCCAGAATTATGATGTGGAGAAATTAAGCGAAGCAGATCAGGAACAGTTGTCTAAAGCAGCCGCAAAACTTATGAAAGCCATGAGAAATCAGTATGTGACAGAGCACAACATGGATGATTACAATGGCTTTGCCGATGGAGTGGAGAAAAGCTTTGGACAGGATCCTACCGGTGAACTGCAGTCTGCCATCTATAATCCCAATCTGACGGCGAATACTTATGCGGCAGGGATCGTGATCTCCTATGACAGCCGGGGAATCCCTTCTGTCCGGAATGCCTGGGGAATTGTCGAGGATTATGAGGAACTGATCAGTGACCTGACTCATGCATCTGTCGGAAAGCTTATGGATGACAACGGCATGGATGAGGACGGCTCTTACGACTCTGAAGAGGAAGATGTGGCTTATACCGAGATCACTGTAGAAGATGTGACGGAGACTTATGAAGATGCGATTGATTCATCGATATCTGATTATCAGGTAACTCAGGAGAGCAATGCCCTGCTCCGGCAGCTTCCGCTTCCTATGATCCAGAATACCACATTTGCGTTCGGAATCATGAACCAGAACGGATACAGCGATCAGGACTGGCGTGATTACTGGATTGACAGAGATGCCTATCTGAGAAGCGGCATCGTGACAGGTGGGATCCTGATCACAGTATTTATGGTGATTCTGGCACTGATCCTTCAGAACCTGTCGTCTCTGGAACTTCGAAAAACCCATGTGTTCTGTCTGCCTACAGAAGTGACCGCGATTCTCTGGGGCGGAGGTATGGTCATGACAGCTGTGGTGTTTGATACACTGGCGATCGAAACGTTACATAATGGCGCCGATGGACTGGCTGGTGTACTGGCAGATAGTTTTGGCCTGGGAACTGCGTCAAATGGTGCGGCTGTGTTCCTGGTCTGGCTGGCCTGGACTGCTTACGCACTGGGCTGGTACTGGATGATGGCAGTGGCGATGCCTTATCTTGCACATCCGATCCGTACCCTGAAGGAACGGTGGCTGCTGATCCGTTGTTTTAGGAAAGTCAAAACATGGTGCATAAAGCTTTGGCATTGGGCTACAGAGATTCAGCTTGGGAAAGATCTGACGAAAACAATTTTAAAACTGGTGGCAGTCAATGGGCTGATCGTCACATTGCTGTGCTGTATCTGGTTTGGCGGGATCGTAGGGGCAGTGCTGTATTCCATCCTGTTATTTATCCTGATCAAAAATAAATGCGGCAAGATTCAGGAGGAATATTACAGACTGTTGGATGCGACCAGGCAGATTGCAGCCGGAGATCTGAACACTTCTATGAAGGAAGAAATGGGATTATTTAATCCCGTCCGGGATGAACTGGCATCCATTCAGGATTGCTTCCAGAAAGCGGTACAGGAGGAAGTCAGAAGCCGGAATATGAAGACGGAACTGATCACCAATGTGTCCCATGACCTGAAGACACCGCTGACAGCGATCATTACCTATGTGGACCTTTTGAAAAAAGAGGATCTGACCGATGAGGAGCGCCGGGAGTATGTGGATACATTGGAGAAAAAATCCAATCGTCTGAAGGTGTTGATCGAGGATCTGTTTGAAGTGAGCAAGGCGACAACTGACAATCTGGTCATGAACTATGCAGAGGTGGATCTTGTCAATCTGATCAAGGAAGTACGCCTGGAGAATGAGGATAAGATAACCTCCAGTTCACTGGATTTTCGTTGGAATCTGCCGGAAGAGAAGTGTATCCTCCGACTGGATCCACAGAGGACATTCCGTGTGTTCGATAATCTGGTGCAGAATATTCTGAAATATTCCATGCCAAATTCCCGAGTGTATATTGCGTTGCAGGATCAGACCACGCAGGTGACGGTATCCTTTAAAAATATGTCGGCAGTTGAGATGAATTTCACACCGGAAGAGATCACCGAGCGATTTGCAAGAGGCGATCTGTCCCGCAATACAGAAGGAAGCGGACTTGGTCTTGCGATTGCCCAGAGTTTTACGGAACTGCAGGGCGGTGAGTTTAAAGTGGAGACCGATGCAGATCTGTTCAAAGTAACGATCACATGGAAGAAACAGTCGCAGACAAAAGAAAATACGGAAAATTAGGAAACTACAGAAGATATTACTGAAATAACTTGTTAACTCAGATAGAATATGTTACTATTTGTAACAGTGTTATAAAAGCACAGATGCGGGTCGGACAAAATGATTGCATTTTGTCCGGCCTTGTATTGTGTGAAGATGCTGAAAATTAAAAAAATAACTATGGAGGGATCTGACATCATGTTAGAGAAAGTGTTTAAGCTGAGGGAGAATCACACTACAGTGAAAACAGAGATTCTGGCAGGTATTACTACATTTATGACCATGGCGTATATCCTGGCAGTCAATCCGAACGTATTAAGTGCAGCGGGCATGGATCGAGGAGCTGTATTTACCGCGACTGTACTTGCTTCATTTCTGGGAACGGCATGCATGGCATTGTTTGCCAACTATCCGTTTGCTCTCGCACCAGGTATGGGACTTAATGCATATTTTGCATATACAGTAGTCATCGGTATGGGGTATCCGTGGCAGGCAGCTCTGGCAGCTGTATTTGTAGAAGGTCTGATCTTCATTGTACTGTCTGTATTTAATGTAAGAGAGGCAATCTTCAATTCTATTCCTATGAACCTGAAAAAAGCGGTATCTGTAGGAATTGGATTCTTTATCGCATTTATCGGCCTGCAGAATGCCAAAATCGTAGTTGGCGGTGCAACGCTGGTACAGCTGTTCTCACTGGATGCAGTTGAGGGTGCAACGATGAATGATGCAGGAATCTGTGTCCTGCTGGCGATCATTGGTGTATTTATTACAGCTATTCTGGTGCTCAAAGAAGTAAAGGGAAATATCCTCTGGGGTATTCTGATCACCTGGCTTCTGGGCATTATCTGTCAGTTTACCGGTCTGTATGTACCGAATGCTGAGATCGGATATTACAGTCTTCTGCCGGACTTCTCCGCAGGACTGTCCATTCCGAGCCTGGCTCCGATCTTTATGAAGCTTGACTTTACAGCCATTCCGATTGCTGAGTTTGTAGTGATCATTTTTGCATTCCTGTTCGTGGATATTTTTGATACTCTGGGAACCTTGATCGGTGTGGCTTCCAAGGCAGACATGCTGGATGATGAAGGCAGATTGCCACGCATCAAAGGTGCTTTGATGGCAGATGCGGTTGCAACGACCGCTGGTGCTGTGATGGGTACTTCCACCACAACCACTTTTGTAGAGAGTGCATCCGGAGTTACAGAAGGAGGAAGAACAGGTCTGACTTCCATGACCACGGCGATTCTGTTCCTGCTGTCTCTGCTGTTGTCCCCGGTGTTCCTGGCTATTCCGTCCTTCGCAACTGCTCCGGCACTGATCATCGTAGGATTCTACATGGTAAATCAGGTAGGTCTGATCGATTTTACAGATTATGCAGAAGGCATCCCGGCATTCATCTGTATCGCAGCAATGCCGTTCTTCTACAGCATCTCTGAGGGTATCTCCATGGGTGTGATCTCTTATGTAGTGCTGAATCTGGTGAGCGGAAAAGCAAAAGAGAAGAAGATCAGCCCGGTCATGTATGTACTGGCAGTGATGTTCCTGCTGAAATATGTACTGATCTAAACAGTGTAATATGAGTAAATGAAAATTACGGTATTGGTGAAATATCGAAGAAGAAAAAAGACCGGCAGAAATGTCGGTCTCTTTTTCATGGAATATTATCGCAAGCTTAAAAAGCCCGGATATTATCATCTTCTTCATCGCTGGTATCTTTGATCTCTCTAATCTCTACTTCGTAACTATAATCTGAGCTGACCGGAATCATCACCTTATCGCCTACATGATGGCGAAGCAGTGCTTTGCCAAGGGGGGATTCAATGCTGATGAGATTCTTCATGGAATTACCGCGGATGCTGGTTACGATTTTATAAGTCTCGCATTCGTCATCTTCTGGAATATAGACAGTCACAGTCTTGTTCAGTCCAATCTCATCAGAAGTAGTATGATCTTCTACAATTACTGCATTTTTCAGAACTCTTTCCAGATAGCGGATCCGGCTGTTGTTAGTTCCGTTTTCCCTTTTGGCTGCAGAATATTCAAAGTTCTCACTTAAATCGCCCTGGGCTCTGGCTTCGCGTACTGCATCCAGAATTTGTGGACGAAGCACCAGCTTCCGGTGGTCGATCTCAGCCTGTATTTTTTCAATGTCTTTTGGCGTAAGCTTTTCTTTCATAATAGATCATCCTCCTTGCCTCAATAGCATTACTATATCACAAAAACGAGGAAAGGAACATCATTCTTTGATGATTCCGGTATAACTCCTTCCCATACTGGAAACAATTTCCATATCATATAATAAAGAGTCTGACAAGGAGGACTTATGATGCAGAAAGTGAACATTCAGTTTCGGGATATTGATTCTGTCCGTGCATTTGTCAATATTATCAATCGGTTTGACGGGGAATTTGATCTTGGCAGAGGTAATCGGCTTGTAGATGCCAAATCTATTATAGGAATCTGCAGCTGTGACCTTTCCAGACCTGTGGAGTTACTGATCCATTCTGATGACAGGCGGATATTGGATGCATTGCAAGGGTACATTGTGTAGGAAAATATACTTTATAACTTCCGATTTTGCACTTGATTATACTTCGGTATGCCGATATAATAAATGCATATGGAGGTGGCACCATGATTATTGATGACATTCTTAAAGATGCGAAAATGAGTCGGTATAAGTTAAGTAAAGTCAGCGGTGTTCCGCAGACGACAATATCAGATATTTGCAGCGGAAGAACAAAAATGGAGAAATGTTCTGCAGGGACGTTGTATAAACTTGCAAAAGCTCTGAATGTGTCGGTTGATGCACTTCTGGAAGCAGATGAGCAGAACAGTACATTAAAAGTGGATTATCGGGTTTCTTTTGAAACATTTAAGAGCAATACCTGTCATCAGGTAAAGGATAAAGGGGACCTTGATTTTATTATTGAGACGTTGGAGACGAATCGAATCAGGGAACTGTACAGAAAAAAATGGTATGCAGAATCATTGTATTTACTTGGAATGGTAGATTATCTTTCCAGAGTAAACGATTTGCCGGTGTGTACAAATTATAATGACATACGAAGTAAGAAACTGGAGCAGGAAGTGTATCCTTCCAGTGTGCTGATTCGGGCGGCAGTGACACATAATGACGAGGTAAAGAAGGAGGCAAAAAAGAAAGCAATTCCTGAATTTTTACGATTTAACATTGTGGAGAGCGAGGTAAGAAATATTGTCTGATACATTATTTACCCGTGATAATCTGGATAGTTGTCTGAAAGAATTAGCGAAAGAATTTCGTAAGATAAACGGGTCTAGAATTCCTGCAGAGATTATTTTGATCGGTGGGGCTTCGGTGCTGATCAATTATGGCTTCAGAGAGATGACTTATATGGTGGTTATGATAAGATTCCAGAGTCTTCACGCATATTTATAGAAGCTACTTATCAAAATTTGGATCTGGAAGAACTGTATAAGAAGATTCGTGAGGAAGAACGGCAAAATAAAGATATTTTGCTTGAATTTCAGGATCATTATCCGGAAGTCCTGAATGGAGACAATCTTGCAGATATTTTAAAAGCGGCGAAAGCTAGGAAAAATGCTACATTTCCTCCACTTGACGCATACGCTGATCATAACGTATAATTAAAAAATTGAATTGCATAAATAACGCATAATGACATATGAGATAAAGGAGCAAAGACAAATGGCAAGTTTGTGGGGCGGAAGATTTGAGAAAGACATGGATGAGCTTGTAAAAAAATACAATGCATCCATCTTTTTTGATCAGAGAATGTACAATGAGGATATTGACGGCAGTATTGCCCATGTGACCATGCTGGGCAGACAGGGCATCGTATCCGAGGAAGAAAAAGAGCAGATCATTGCAGGTCTGAAAGAGATCAAACAGGAGATCGCAGATGGCAAGATCGTATTTAATGTGGATGATGAAGATATTCATATGGGTGTGGAGAGCCGTCTGATCAAGAAGATCGGTGATGTGGGCAAGAAGCTACATACATCCCGAAGCCGTAACGATCAGTGCCAGGTAGACACCCGGCTGTATCTGAGAAAAGAGATCTATGAGATCCTGAACAGTCTGTGCTATCTGGAGAGCGTGATCCTTAAGAAGGCAGAGAAATATGCAGATCAGATTACGGTTGGTTTTACTCATTTGCAGCATGCACAGCCGATCACCATCGGATTCATCTTTATGGCATATTTCCAGATGTTCAAGCGTGACATCGAGCGTCTGAATGATGCACTGGAGAGAATGAATTACAATCCGCTGGGAGCCTGTGCACTGGCAGGAACTACCATGCCCATTGACCGTCATCTGACCAGTGAGCTGCTGGGCTTCAAAGCACCGACAGAGAATGCTATGGATACAGTCAGTGATCGCGATTACAGCCTGGAATTTTTAAGCGATGCATCAATTTCCATGATGCATCTGTCCCGCTGGGCAGAGGAGTTCGCATGGTGGAATTCTTCTGAGTTTTCTTATATTGCCATTGATGACAGTTTCTGCACGGGAAGTAGCATTATGCCCCAGAAGAAGAACCCGGATATGGCAGAGCTGATCCGTGGAAAAGTGGGTCGTGTATACGGAGATCTGATGCAGCTTCTGACTGTTATGAAAGGAACTGCGCTGGCTTACAATAAGGATTTCCAGGAGGACAAAGAGAGTCTGTTCGATGCAGTTGATACGTGGAAAGCAACCATTGATATTTTTGCAAAGATGTTAGATAAGACGGAATTCCGTATGGATCAGATTGAGAAGCAGTTAGGCAAAGGTTTCTTGAATGCAACAGATATCGCAGAACATTTTGCAAAACAGGGGATTCCGTTCCGTGAGGCACATTCTATTGTTGGACATATGGTAAAAATGTGTGAGAATAAGAATTGCGATTTTGAAGATCTGACAGATGAAGATCTGCAGTCGATCGACAGTCGTGTGACCAAAGAGCTTCTGGGCGATATCAGCATCAAGAACTGTGTGGATGCACGGGTATCCTTCGGCGGAACTGCTCCGTCTGAGGTGCGTCGTCAGATCAAAGTCGGCAGAGAATGGCTGAACAGTCTGGAGAAATAATTCAATTATGAAGATTGCTTTGGGACAGATGCATATCCGTTGGGAAGATAAGGCGGCAAATCTTGCCAGAGTAGAGAACTGGGTGGAACTTCTGAAAGAGAAGAACATAGATCTCTTCGTACTGCCGGAGATGAGCCTTACAGGGTTTTCCATGCATACGGAACTGACAAAAGAGACAGATAACATCACAGTGGCAGAAGCAGAAAGACTTGCCCGTAAGTATCAGATGGCTGTGGGAATCGGCTGGGTGAAAGATGTGGGAAAGTTCTGCGAGAACCGATATTCCATTGTGACACCGGAAGGTGAGATTCTGGAATACACGAAGCTCCACCCGTTTAGTTACAGTGGGGAAGATCGGTATTTTCAGGGAGGGACTTTACTTCCGGTGTGCGAATATAGAGGATATCATCTGGGAGTGCAGATCTGTTATGATCTGCGTTTTCCGGAAGCCTTTCAGGCTTTGTCCCGTCAGGCAGATCTGATCCTTGTCCCGGCAAACTGGCCGGGAAGAAGACGTGAGCACTGGATCAGTCTTTTACAGGCGAGAGCCATCGAAAACCAGTGTTACATTGCAGGAGTAAATTGTGTGGGAGATATGGATGGTCAGACATACACGGGGGATTCAAGACTGTATGGACCAGATGGAGCGCTGTGCAGCGGGGAGACATTGATGCCTGCCGATGCACAGCCGGGCGAGTGTGCGTTTATTTATGAGATTGACGATCAGGTAAAGAAAGTCAGAACACAGTTTCCGGTAAAGAAGGACCGGAGAGACGCACTGTACCGTCAGTTTTATGAAATATAAGAATTCCCATAGACTTACAGAGAATATACAAAACAACAGATGGGGAAGGTAAAAACATATGTATGAAAGTGGAGATCAGGCAAAAAAGGGAACCAACCAGGAACTGGAAATTCTGGCGTCCATGACATCAGAGGAGAGAGATCTTCTTCTGGGAAGAGTTCAGCCTTTTATGAAGCTGATGATGCAGTATCGTTGTGCGATTCGTGAGATGGAGACCAAGCTGCAGGTGTTAAATGATGAGTTTTCCCTGCAGCATGAGCGAAATCCATTTGAGTCCATTGAGAGTCGTGTCAAAGAACCTATGAGTATCATTGAAAAAATGCGTCGCCGGGGCTGGGATCTGACTGTAGATAATATTGAAGACAAGTTAAATGATGTGGCAGGTGTCCGCGTGATCTGTTCCTTCGTGGAGGATATCTATTATCTGGCAGATATGCTGGCAGCGCAGGATGATCTGAATGTGCTTCAGGTGAAGGATTATATCAAACATCCCAAAGATAATGGATATCGTAGTCTCCATCTGATCATCGGTATTCCGATCTTCTTATCCAGTGAGAAGAAATATGTGCGGGTAGAAGTGCAGTTTCGTACGATTGCCATGGACTTCTGGGCGAGTCTGGACCACAAGCTGAAATACAAGAAAAATGTAAAAAATCCGGAACTGATCGCAGCAGAGCTGAAAAAATGTGCTGATACCATCAGCAGTGTGGATCTGCGCATGCAGGAGATCCGTAATATGATGGAAGAAGGGGAAATGTAAGATATTTCAGATAATCTTTCGGAAATCTTAATAATTTCATTGCCTGAATTTAAAAAACATGGGTTATACTACTCCCATCAAGACAGAAAGAGGGTGGCAGTGATGCTCATAGGAAAAGTTCGGATGATTTATTTGCTGACAGCTATGCTGGCAGTAGGTGCAGGGGCAGGATTTGCATCTCATGAAGAGACCATGCTGCAGGTGCAGGCTGCAGAAGAAGCTGCCCTGGAGGAAAACACGCAGACAACGGGATACAGCACCGGTTCTATGGAAAAAGAGTATAACAGACAGTGTCAGACCGAGGAAGAACTGACAGAGACACTAGAGGAAAAAGAGACTTCCGGTGCAGATACGGAAGAACTGGATAATCTGAAAGGACAGATCCGAAATGTACAGCTTCAGCAGCAGATTCTGAAAGCCAGAATGGAAGCACAGGGCTAGACAAGTAACATTTGGTACAGTATAATATCATACATGTAAGAGAAGAGGGAATGCTTACAGCATTCCCGTTTTCGTGTCTGAAAAAGAGGGTTAACAAAGGATGAAAGATTATCTGAAGAGCAGTCTGTTCCGCCAGATCACCAGGGAGGAAGCAGAGAGAATGCTGGAATGTTCCAAATCACAGGTAAGAGAATATACGGCGGGAAGTGTGATCTTCGGAGAAGAAGACAGATCCCGGTATCTGTATTTATTATTGGATGGAAAAGTACAGATTGCCAAGCATCTTCCCTCCGGTAAGCGTAATTTGTTGTTTCAGATCCATGAATTGGAAGTGTTTGGTGAGTGCTTTTCTGTGGCAGGAGATGAATATTGCTGGTATGAGGCGGTGGCAGTGAAGACTTCAAAAGTGCTGGTGCTGCCCAGTCAGTTCGTCTATGGATTCTGCGAAAATGCCTGTGAGCATCATCGGATGCTGGTACGGAATCTGTTGGATATTGAGGCGAGAAACAACCTGCAGATGACAAAGAAACTTCATATTATTACCAATACCACTCTGCGTCAGAAGATTGCTCTGTGGCTGATGGACAACAGCCTCGATCAGAAGCAGGTCATTATGGATATGAACCGGGAAGAACTGGCAGATTATCTGGGAGTGACCAGACCATCTCTGTCCCGAACCATGATGGAGCTTCAGAAGATGGGACTGATCAAAGTGGATGGACGTAAAGTATGGATCATGGACATGGAAGAACTTGGAAAGATAATGGAAGATGAATGATGAAGAAAAATGAGATCTTGGTGACCTATGGAACTGACTATGTAAATATGACCGAAGAGCTGCTCCGTGAGGCAGGGCTTGCGGAGCTGATTGGTGACCGGAACAGACGGATCGGTATCAAACCTAATCTGGTGGCACCGGTGCTGGCAGCCGAAGGCGGAACCACCCACCCGGAAGTGGTGGAGGGATTGATCCGGTATCTGCAGGCAAATGGATTTCAGGATCTGACGATCATGGAGGGCTCCTGGGTGGGAGATAAGACAGAGGAATCCTTTGAAGTCTGTGGCTATAACGAACTGGCAGAGAAATATCAGGTAAAGCTGATCGATGCTCAGAAGGAACCTGCAGTAACCATGGATTGTGGCGGATTGGAACTTCATATTTGTCGTTGTGCCACGGAAGTGGACTATATGATCAACGTTCCGGTGATGAAAGGACACTGTCAGACAAAAATTACCTGTGCATTGAAAAACATGAAAGGCATGCTGCCTAATTCTGAGAAACGCAGATTTCATGCCATGGGTCTTCATGATCCCATTGGTCATCTAGCTCTTGGCATTTCTCAGAATTTTATTCTGGTGGACAGTATCTGTGGAGACCTGTGTTTTGAGGATGGAGGTAATCCATCAAAGATGGATCGGATATTTGCGTGTCTGGATCCGGTATTATGTGATTCCTATGTGTGTCGGCTTCTGGAGTATGACACTAAGGAAGTGCCCTATATAGGGATTGCGGAGCGGATGGGAGCTGGATCCACAGATCTTACCCAAGCCAGGATCCTGGAACTGCATGCACCTCTTCATAAGAGGGAAGAGGCAAGACCGGATAAGGAGCGTATGGTACGGCTGGCGGAACTGGCAGAAGATGTGGATTCCTGCAGCGCTTGCTATGGCTATCTGATCCCGGCACTGAATATGTTGGAACAGGATGGATTGCTCAAGGATTTTAAGGAAAAGATCTGTATCGGACAGGGATATCGCGGAAAGAGTGGTAACCTAGGAGTTGGCAACTGTACAAAAGCATTTACACACAGTCTGAAAGGATGCCCGCCAACGGAGATTGAGATGTACGAATTTTTGAAAGCATATATCAAAGAAACAGGGAGACGGGAAGGATGAGAGAAGAACAAAAGGAGCGTGCCCTGCTTCTTGGTGTAAAATTAAATGACGGGGAAGATTTCAAAAAATCTATGGAAGAACTGGCAGCTCTGTCTGAGGCCTGTGGCATGGAAGTGGTGGGGACCATTACCCAGAATATGGATCGGCAGCCACATGCGTCCCTGTATATGGGCAGAGGAAAGCTGGGAGAAGTGCAGGACTATATGTTGGAACATCCGGTGGACGTGCTGATCTTTGACAGATCATTGACGCCATCTCAGATGCGGAACCTGCAGAATATTCTGGACTGCCCGATCCTTGATAGGACAACTTTGATTCTTGAGATTTTCGCATCGAGAGCAAGAACCAGAGAGGCCAAGCTGCAAGTGGAATCTGCAAGGCTTCAGTATGTTTTGCCAAGACTAACAGGCATGCATAAAGCTCTGAGTCGTCAGGGCGGTGGAAGTGGTGTGGCGAATAAGGGAGCCGGAGAGAAAAAGTTGGAACTTGATCGCCGGAGAATTGAAAAGAGAATATCGGAACTTCGAAAAGAACTGGATAGAATTGCAAAAGAGAGGGAGACCCAGCGACAGAAGCGTCAGGGAAGCGGAGTTCCAAGAGTGGCACTGGTTGGTTATACCAATGCAGGAAAATCCACGCTGATGAATAAACTTCTGGATAAATATACGCGAGATGCATCTAAAAAGGTGCTTGAAAAAAATATGCTCTTTGCCACTCTGGATACCACTGTTCGGAGGATCAGCATGGGAGGCGGCAGAGATTTTCTGCTGTCTGATACGGTTGGATTTATCCATCAGCTTCCGACAGCACTGATCAAAGCATTTCGTTCCACGTTGGAAGAGGCAAGGGAAGCGGATCTTCTGCTCCATGTACTGGACTATTCTGATGAGTCCTGCCGGATGCAGCGGGAAGTGACAGATATGACTTTGAAAGAACTGGGAGCCGGAGATATCCCGGTAATCTATGTATATAATAAAGCGGATCTGGTAGAGACAACGGATGGAGGGAAGCTTCCAAGGGTGATTGATCATAAGATCTATATGTCTGCTAAGACCGGAGAAGGCATCCCGGAACTGGTGGAACTGATCTGGAATATGTGTGGAAAGTAATTCCGATTCTGGAGCAAATGCAGGGTTAATATTGAAAATAAGAAAGAAGGATCATCATGAGAGGGAAAAAAAGAGTTATCAAAGTAGGAAATGTACCGGTAAAAAGCCGTGAACAAATTGAGGGTATCCGTGAAAGCGGTAAGATCAACACGATGGTGCTTGATTTTGTGGAAGAACATATCAAAGCAGGTATTTCCACCCAGGAGATTGATGACTGGGTACGGAAAGTGACCGCGGATAACGGAGCCATCTGTGCACCCTATCATTATGAAGGATTTCCAAAGAGTGTGTGCACCTCTGTCAACAGTGTGATCTGTCATGGAATTCCGAGTAAAGATGAGATTTTGAAGGAAGGGGACATCATCAATGTGGATGTGTCTACCATTTATAAAGGATATTTTTCTGATGCATCCCGTATGTTCTGTATTGGCAATGTAAGTGCGGACAAGAAGCGGCTGGTTAAGACGGCGAAGGAGGCTATCCAGGTGGGATTGATGGAGGTGAAGCCTTTTGCACCTCTTGGAAATATGGGGCATGCGATCCATATGTATGCAAAGAGCCAGGGATATACAGTTGTCGAGGAGATCGGAGGCCATGGCGTTGGACTGGAATTTCACGAGGATCCTTTTGTCAGCTATGTATCTCCAAAAGGAAGCGGACCTGTCATGGTGCCTGGTATGGTATTTACCATTGAACCAATGATCAATATGGGAAGTCCTGAGTTTTATGTAGATGCAAAGAATGGCTGGACTGTTTACACTGAGGATGGTATGCCATCTGCCCAGTGGGAAGTGACCGTAGCAGTCATGGATGAGGGTTACGAGGTATTGACTTATTAAAGCGGGAAGGAGACTTTTATGAGTCAGACTGTCAGAAGTAATTTTATAAGAGAATTACCCAAGCTGGAGCTGCATTGTCATCTGGATGGCTCCCTGACACAGAAAAGTATTGAGGAGATTATGGAAAGACCGGTGGCATTGTCAGAACTTCAGGTGGAGCCGGACTGCCGTAATCTGGCAGAGTATCTGCAGAAATTTGATCTGCCGATCCAATGCCTGCAGACCTGGGAAGGGATCAAGAAAGCCAGCAAGGAGTTTTTGCTGGATGTGGCAAAGGAAAATGTCCGCTATATGGAAGTTCGGTTTGCGCCCACCTGTTCCATTAATGACCATATGACTTACCGGGATGTGATGGAAGCGACTCTGGATGGCCTGGAAGAGGCGAGAAAAGAATGCGGAACTTATTATAACGTGATTGTGTGTTGTATGCGTCATTTTGATCTGGAGACCAACCTTGCCATGCTGAAAGGCTGCCGGGAATATTTAGGAGAGGGTGTCTGCGCAGCAGATCTGGCAGGCGATGAGGCTTCCTGGCCCATGAACCAGTTCAGGGAATTGTTCCGCGAGGCGAAGAAGCTGGATTATCCGTATACTATTCATGCAGGAGAATGTGGAAACGTTCAGAATATTATCGATGCAGTGGATGCAGGAGCAGCCCGTGTGGGACATGGAGTTGCCATGAAAGGATTCCAGGAAGTACAGAAGCTTTGCCGGGATCATCATATTGGCGTGGAGATCTGCCCTACCAGCAATCTTCAGACTCGCGCAGTCTCGACTTTGAAGGAGTATCCTATCAGAGAGTTTCTGGATAACGGTGTGATGGTGACGGTCAACACAGATAACCGTACTGTAAGCGGAACGAATCTGATACAGGAGCTGTCATCTCTTGAAAATGCCGGTGTGATCGCAGAACCAGAGATGATCCTTCTGATGGAACATGCGCTGGAAGCAGCATTTGCAGATGATGCAGTGAAGCAGGAACTTTATAAAGAACTGCGAAAATTTAGTTAAGTTTCGTTTGACATAATAAGAAAAGCAGGATAATATAATAATAACGACAGGCAACTTGAGTGTCTGCCAAGCAATGATGTAAGGTGTTGTGCCAGAGAGCAGTGCCTTATTAGCTTTATAAGGGTTAGACATTTACCACAATCTGGATAGAGACCGATGGTTCTTGAAAGAAAATGTCAGGGGCTCTGCAATATTGCAGAGCCTTTTGTATTTACATCAGAAATGGAAAAAGGGTAAGCAAGATGAGAACAGTTTTGGACTGTATGAATGCATTTAAAGCACTTTTGACAACTGAATATGTAATAATACTGGGGCGAAAAGGTGTTTCTGTAACACTGAGACTAAGGTTTGATAAAAAAGATTGCTTTCATCTGATGGGGTTGCAGTATTTGGCAGATAGGCCAGAGTTGAATCGTGACAGAGGAAAAATATTTGATGAGATATCAAACGGTATCATAAATATTGAAAAAATTGAGTCTTCTGATTTCTACAGTAAAATTCAAAGTCGAATTCATTTTCTTCCATTGTTGGAAAAAATCCTTGATAGTAACGACACCGTATTTAAATACAATAAAAAAGCTAATATATTTTCTTTGATAGATGCTGATTATTTGATAAAGAGCAAAATGGAAAATAGAAATTTGTTTTTATTTCTTTCCTATAGAACAAAAGATATATATTTTTGCAGGTCTTTCTTCCCAGAGGAAAAAACAGATTATACGAAAAATCAGGCTTCCTGGACATTGCTATATAAGAAAAAGATAAATCTGATGGATGGGAAAGAGACAATATTATATAATAAAATGTAAACATGAATAAATTTCATCTTTCCTTTTCCTGAAAAAGATGTTATAGTATTAACTACTATTGTTTACAAATAGAAAAGGAGAGAAACTTATGAAAAAGAAAATGCTGGCTGTATTATTAGCAGCATCCATGGTTGCATCCATGACCGCATGCGGAAGCAGCAATTCCGCAGACACAACTACTACTGAGGAAGGAACCAATGAGAGCACTGATGGTGCTGAGGCAGCTGCTGACGTATCTGACCTGAAGATCGGTCTGATCACTGACGTAGGTGGAGTTAACGACGGTTCCTTCAACCAGTCTTCCTGGGAAGGTCTTGAGAGAGCAGGCGAGGAGCTTGGTGTAACCGTTAACTATCTGGAGTCCGCTACTGACGCTGACTACAAACCGAACATGGAGACCTTCATTGATGAGGATTACGATCTGATCATCAGCGTTGGTTACATGCTGGCAGATGCTACCAGAGAGGCAGCAGAGGCTAACCCGGATACCAAATTTGCTATCATTGATGATGCGACCATCGATCTTCCGAACGTTACCAGCCTGATGTTCAAAGCTGAGCAGGCTTCCTACCTGGTAGGATACGTTGCAGGTCTGACAACCAAGACCAACAACATCGGTTTCGTAGTTGGTATGACCAACGAGACCATGAACCAGTTTGGATACGGCTACTGTGCAGGTGCTATCGATGCGAACCCGGATATCACTGTTCAGCAGATGAATGCAAACTCTTTCGCAGATTCCGCTACTGGTAAATCCATGGCTAATGCAGAGATCACCAATGGTGCTGATATCGTATTCCAGGCAGCAGGTGCTACCGGACTTGGTGTTATCGAGGCTTGCCAGGAGGCTGGTGTATATGCAATCGGTGTTGACTCTGACCAGTCCAGCATCGCTCCGAATACCGTTCTTACCTCTGCTATGAAGAGAGTAGACAATGCTGTATACGAGGCAGTTCAGGAACTGATCGACGGAACTCTTGAGGGTGGCGTGAAGACCTTTGACCTGGCAGCAGGTGGTGTTGATATCGCTCCGTCTCAGGATCTGATCTCTGAGGATGTTATCGCAGCAGTTGACGAAGTAAAAGAGAAGATTATCAGCGGCGACGTTGTTGTTCCGGATAACAAAGAGTCTTTCGAAGCAGCATACGGAGATGTATACGTTCTTGACTAATGCATCCTGAAGCATAATAAAATATGTGTAGTCCGATACGGGGCCTGCGTATGCAGAGCCCCGTCGGTGCATATAGAGAACAAAGTCTGAACATTCCTGTCTTTAATGGAGAAGATAATCTGTGATTTTCCTGTCCACTGGAGACAGAAGCGGAAGCGCATTGCGATTCTGTACAGATATATGAATGAAATACAAAGGAGGCAGTATACGTGGGAAGAACAAGCCATATGGATGCGAGTAAAGTAGTCATTCAGATGAAGGACATCGTGAAGAAATTCGGCGACTTTACAGCCAACGACCACATCAATCTGACCGTACACAAAGGAGAGGTACATGCGATCCTGGGAGAGAACGGAGCCGGAAAGAGTACCATGATGAATGTGCTCTGCGGACTCTATAAGCCGACCAGCGGTCAGATCTTTATCAATGAGAAAGAGGTTCATTTCAACAGTCCCAAGGATGCCATCGAAATGGGGATCGGTATGGTACACCAGCATTTCATGCTGATCCAGCCATTCACGGTAACAGAGAACATTATCCTTGGCATGGAGCCGACCAAAGGGTTGACCGTTGACAAGGAGACTGCAAAGAAGAAGGTACTGGAACTGTCCGAACGCTATGGCATGAAGGTAGATCCGGATGCGAAGGTGGAGGATATCTCTGTTGGCATGCAGCAGCGTGTGGAGATCCTGAAGGTTCTGTACCGCGGTGCAGAGACACTGATCCTGGATGAGCCGACGGCTTCCCTGACCCCGCAGGAGATCGAAGGCCTCATGGAGATCATCGAGAACCTGACTGCTGACGGCAAGAGCGTGATCCTGATCACCCATAAGCTGAAGGAGATCACAGCATCCTCTGACAACTGTACCATTATCCGCCAGGGTAAATATATCCAGACAGTGAAAGTGGCAGATGTGAATGAAAACGAGCTGGCAGCTATGATGGTGGGCCGCGATGTCAACTTCAAAGTTGATAAGAAAGAGATGGAGCCGGGTGAGGT